>CAUUVZ010000016.1:0-39805 GCA_963548875.1 uncultured Treponema sp.
AAACGGAGGCGAGCCCCATAAATGTCGAAAAGGGCAAAACCGTAACCTTTACGGCGGTGCCGGCTGCGGGCTACGAGGTAAAAGAGTGGCAGATATTCGGCACGGGAATGGCGTTTGAAGCGGGTACGGGAACTGCGGGAAACAACACGGCGAAGGTAAATCTTCAAGCCGATCTTACCGTAAAGGTGAGCTTTAAAGTGCAAACGCTTACTCCGAAACACTTGGTAACGATGGCAGCCGGTGCAAACGGCAGCATAAGTGCCGCACCTGCCCTTCCTGCAGGCGGTATGGTAAATAAGGACACGATTATCGTCTTTACCGCCTCTCCTGATTCAGCAAGCTACACGGTGGACGCGTGGACGATTACGGGCGGGCAGCTCCTTGCAGGCGGACAGGCGGGAAGCAGTACGGCGATGGTAAAAATAACCGAGCCGGTAACGGTTGCCGTGAGCTTTAAGATAAAGACGTATGCCGTCAACTTCGGCGTTGCAGGCACTAACGGAAGCATAAGCGCAACATACAAGGCGGGCGGGGCAGTCTTTACCTCCGGCACTGCGGTTGCCGAAAATACCGTACTCGTCTTTACGGCCTCTCCTGCAACGGGCTACAAGGTGGAAAAATGGACGGTAAACGGCACGGCCGTACCGGGCAATATCACAAACACCTACGAGCACACCGTAACACAGCCGGCGGATATACGGGTATCCTTTGTGTCTTCCGTAACCATTCCCGATAATTTTACGCTCTCAAACGGTGCAGAGTACAAGGTAGTCGACAAGGAACAAAAGCATGTAATAATGACAAAGCGTGAAAGCGGTTCTGTCAGCGGCGTTTATACCGTTGCCGTAACGGTTGAGCACGAGGGAATTACCTACACCCTCACCGGTTTCAGCAAGCATTGTATAAGCGACTTCGGTTATTTAACCTTGTTGACGGATTTTGCGTTAAGCGGTGAAAGCGCCTTTTTAAGCGTAGACGGCGGCGTTTTATTTAATAACGATAAAACAAAACTGATCCGCTATCCGACCGGTAAAACCGGCACATCTTATACGGTGCCTGCTTCCGTTACGGTACTGGGAGAAAGCTCTTTTTACTACAGTGAAAAGCTTACTTCCATTGTTTTGCAGGAAGGTCTTACAACGGTAGAAGACGGTGCTTTGCAATATTGCCCGAATTTACAAACGGTCAGCATTCCTTCATCGCTCACTTCCATAGGGAGTAACTTCCTCTGCAGCAGCAAGGTTGAACATGTCAAGATTCCCGAAGGCGTTACCGAATTGAAATTCCAGTTTCTTGATAATTGTTCAGAACTTAAGACGGTTGAACTGCCTGCAAGCCTTACTACGACGGGCGGTTATTTCTGCGGGAGCTGTACGAAATTACAAAGCGTTACCTGTAAGGCGGCAACACCTCCCCCACTGCCACTGGGAAGCGAAGCTTTTAAGGACGTAAATTTATCCGGCGTAACATTAAAGGTGCCCGCCGCCTCGGTCAGCGCGTACGAAGGTGCATCGATATGGAAGGACTTCAAAAAGCCGTTTGTGGCACTGCCGTAAACTTGCGTTCGTTGGGCAGTCCCGCTTTTGCGCTGATTTTTGTAGAAAGCATGGCAAGAATGATAAGAAATGCGATAAAAAGTATCATGTGAGCGATTTTAGTTATTTTGGTGGGAAAAGCAAGCGGGAAATCTATGTGTCATCTTTGTCATGCGCATGAATTTATATAAATCCGCCGTCTTGCATGAAAAATTTCCGCACGGCAACTAAAGACGTGTATATAAAAAAAGAACGCAGACATTCTGCGTTCTTTTTTTTAAGCAATAACTCGTTTACGGATTACAGCGGAATGTTGCCGTGCTTTTTAAGCGGACGATCCATTGCAATTTTATTTAAGAGCAGCTCAAGACTTACGCTTACGCGGCGGCGGGTTTCGGAAGGCTCTATTACTTCGGAAACGTAACCGCGTTTTGCGGCAATCGCAGGCGTCATAATTTCGTTTTTGTATGCTTCGGATTTTTCTGCAACTTCGGCGGCTTTTGAAGGATCGGCAAGCTCTTTTGCATAAAGAATACCGATTGCGCCCTCCGCTCCCATTACCGCAATTTCCGATGCAGGCCAAGCGTAAACGTAATCCGCTCCAAGATGTTTGGAACACATCGCAATGTATGCGCCGCCGTATGCCTTGCGCGTAATTACAGTGATTTTCGGAACGCTTGCCTCCGAATATGCGTAAATAACTTTTGCGCCGTGCCGTATAATTCCTTTTTGTTCTTCCTGCGGCCCCGGAATAAAGCCCGGTACATCTACAAAAGTAAGCAGAGGAACATTGAACGCATCGCAATAGCGCACAAAACGCGCAATTTTATCGCTTGCATCACAATCAAGAACGCCGCCCATTCCCTTAGGATTGTTTGCAACGATTCCTACCGAACGTCCTTCAATTTTTGCAAAGCCTGTTACGCAGTTTACGGCAAATTCTTCCGAAGTTTCAAAGAAAGAATCGTCGTCCACAACATCATTTATAACATCGCGAATATCGTATCCTTGCCGAGAGTTTTCGGGCAGAATCGTTCCGATGTGTTTTGATTTTTTGTGTGAGTCGTAATGATATTTTGCTGCTTGAACGATTTCATCTCCATAATAATGAGGAATATAATCAAGCAGACGACGAACTTTTTCGTAACAATCCGGTTCGCTTTCACAGCGGAAATGCGCAACTCCCGATTTTTTTGAGTGAATTGCAGCTCCGCCTAAATCTTCTGCGGAAATATCCATAAACATAACGGATTTTACAACTTTAGGCCCCGTAATAAAAAGCTGACTTATCTTATCGACCGCGAATATAAAATCTGTAATTCCCGGAGAATAAACGGCACCGCCTGCACACGGACCTGCAACGATGGAAATCTGCGGTACGGAGCCTGATGCGCGGACATTTTGGTAAAACAAATCGCCGTATCCGCAAAGTGCATCAACGCCTTCTTGAATTCTTGCTCCGCCGGAATCGTTTATACCTATAACAGGGCAGCGCGCTTCAATCGCTTTGTCAATCAATTCTGCAATTTTTTTGCCGTGCATGAGTCCGAGAGAACCGCCCTGTACGGTAAAATCCTGCGCATAAACGGCGACTTTTCTGCCGTTCACTTTCCCAAAGCCGGTGATAACTCCGTCGTATGGAATATCTTTCTTTTCCATTCCGAAACTTGTGCAGTTGTGGCGCACTCCGGAATATATTTCCATAAACGAATCTTTGTCGCAAAGGTGATTGATACGCTCGATTGCGTGAAATTTTCCTTTTTCGTGTTGTTTTTCAAGATTATATGTCATTTTTATGACCTCCTGTAAACTTTTATTTGAAAAATATACTGACATTTTTCAAAATAATGTCATAAATAAATACAAGTGTCAATAAAAATAAAAATGCAAATGTAAATTACGGAACGCGGACAATTCGATATGTAAAATCGCGAGTTTCGGAAAATTCAAAATTAAATACGATAAAGATTTCGGTCGGGCAAACGGCGTTTAAAGTCGGAATGTGCGGCTTAAAAAATCGGATTTTCATGCCGATAATAAATCATGGAAGTTTTTAGAAAAAAATATGCCGCCGTTTTTATATTGCTGTTTCTGTCGTGTTTAATTCCGATTTTTTCGGACTCATCTTACATAGTAAAAAAAGGCGACACTTTATATTCGATAAGCAAAAAATATCAGCTTACCGTTGCAGAATTGAGGACTGCCAATAATCTTACGGAAAGCGATGTTTTAAAAGCGGGGCAAAAGCTTGTGATTCCTGTTGCCGATATAAGCAATGCAGCCGCTTTATCTTCTTCTTCGCAGGACAAGACTTCTTATATCGGTACCGATACGAAAATCTATGAAGTGCAGAAAGGCGATACTTTGTACGGAATTGCACGTAAATTTTCCATAAAACTTCCGGAACTTTTGGCATTAAACAATATCGACACCAATGCGACTATAAAAGTCGGTCAAAAAATAAAAGTTCCCGCCTCCGGGAATGCGGTCAAGGTTCCCCCTCAAAATAATTCTTATGCCGATTCAAAGGAAAACGGAAATGCCGGAAAAATAGATACAGTAACTTTGTGGCCTCTCTCATCGCCTTTTGTAAAAAATATAAGCGGCAAGGTAAGCGGAGTGGAACTTACGGGTAAGCCTAATGAGCCGGTAAAAGCCGTTCATTCCGGAACCGTAATGTATACGGGGTTGTACAGAGGCTTCGGTGAAGTGGTATTTATACAATCCAAGACAGGGCTTATTTATTCTTATTCCGGATTGGGAAGCGTAAAAGTTACAAAAGGCGCGTATATTACGGCGGGGGACGAAATAGGTAAAACCGGCAAAGGCGCGGAATCTTCAATAAAATTTATGGTTTTTCAAAACGGAATGCCGGTAAATCCTGCGAAAGCTCCGCGCGGATAAATCGGCTGGATTGAGAAGTAATTTCAGTTCTGCAAATATTTTTGCAGTGTATATGAAATTTGTGTGTTATAATAATTGCCGGATTCTTTAATAGCCTGTTCGGTTTTATCGAGAGTTCTGTCATAACGCAATATTTTCTTAATTTTGAGGTAAAAATATGTATAAACCGAGAAAAAAGTTGTCAGTAATGCTTATAAATGCATTTGTATTGATTTTTTCCGTATTGTTTTCAATTCTTTTGGTCTTTCAAAATACAAGTAAATTTTACGTGATAATATGTTCCATCATTCCTGCCGTCGTTTTTCTTGCAATGCTTGTCATCGGCGATGCTTCAAAAAATAAGATTGATGAATATTTGCGGCTAAAGAACATTGAAACAGGCGACACGAAACTTATAGTAAACTTTATCGACAGACTTCGTTTTTGCTATACCTTTGATGATTTGTATAAAGCGATTGCGGAAACTTTAGAGCTTCAAGCTGACTGTTCTGTTTTATTTGTCGACAGGGAAAAAAATTATGTACTTTACAACAGTCCGGATAGATTGTCTTCCTATTACACCACGCGCGATAAAGTTTCCCAGAATTTTCCGCTGCGATGGAAAGACGGAATATATTTTTTAGGAGATAATTTCGGAATCGTCGGTTCTTATAAGCGCGCTCGCGGATTTTTCCTGTGCAGCCATAAACAGCATCTATTTGTTTTTAACAGATACACCCGCCTGTTTGATTTGGACATTTACGACAAGCTTTATGAAGAATACGTACGATTCCTATCGCGTACGAAAATTATTGCAAATCTTTCGGAAATTTCTTCCCTTACAAAAGAATGGGAACAGCTTGCTGCAACGCAGATTTCGTTTTTACCACACAAGATTCCCGATATTCCTCACTTGAAAATTGCTTCCTATTATCGTCCTCTCGTAAATGTTTCGGGAGATTATTATTCGATTCTGCCGATAAGCAAGACTAAAACATTGCTTATGCTCGGAGATGTTTCGGGTAAAGGTTTGCCGGCAGCCTTGATTATGGGACTTGTTATGAATACCGTAAAGATTAAAGAAAATAAAGAAGATCTTATCGGTCTGGTTGCTTCTATAGACAAGGCTATTAAGGGAATGCATTTGCAAGATAAATACACCGTTTTGTTTCTCGGAATTGTCGATACGGAAAAGATGCGTATTACTTATATAAATGCTTCCATGTCCGATCCTATAATTCTTTCTCGCTCGCCGGACGGTTACAGAATAAAGTCTCTTGCTTCCAATGCAAGCCTTGTCGGAATTATCGATATGGACGACGTCAGCGTTTCCGAACATCGGTTGTTCCGTGGAGATACCATTCTTCTTGCTACGGACGGTGTTTCGGAAGTTATGGATGATGACGGTGTAGAACTCGGAGATACCGATGTATTCAAAGAGACTTTGCAGGCGGCAGCGTCAAAACAGCCTCAACAGATGGTTGACGATATTGTAAATCTTATCATGAAGTATAACGGCAACAAGCGTCTCCATGACGATATTACTATGATGGTTGCAAAGGTAGGCTGATATGATATTTTTGATAATAAATTTTATTCTTACTTTATTTTTTATTTTGGAAACCGTCTATGTCGACAATGTTGAGAACCGCTACGCCGACGGAACGAATCCCATCATATCGAATATTTTGCTTATAGGCATAACCGTAGGCTTATTCTCGCTTTTTTCGTTGACAAACGATTCCGTAACGGCATCGCTGTTTACTACAATGATGAAGATGTGTTTTTTGCTTGAAGCGTGTATGCTCGTAAATATTGCATTCTGCTTTCCGTACTATGCATGGAAATATTCAAACGGACTCGTATCTTCAATTAAATTGATTTTTTACGGACTTGCACTGTGGATTGTGTTTTTTAAATTCGACCAAATAAAATCCGGCGTATTTTCCGGCATCGTTATTAAATCGGAATATTTGTTTTCCGGCGCGGCAAGAGGATATTTCCCGTGGACTTGGGTAACCGTTTATAACTTTATATTCCGTTATGCTCTTCCGGGATTTTTGTGCTTAGTGATGCTTGTATATAACGAAATGCACGCCACAAAACTTGAAAAATACAAAGGTTACGTTTATTCGCTTGCGCTGGCTTCCATGTGGCTAATGACTTACTTGTTAAAGCGTATTTCGGGAGTATACGGCGGATATGCGCTCATGCACTTTGCCGTTTATGTTCCATTATTCGTCATAATACCCGTCGGCTCAAGGCTTGTATCCGCTCCGTCCGGAAAAAGACAGGCTGCGTTTTTACTTAAATTTTTTGCGCTCTACATAATTCCAGCCGCGATGTTCGGAGTAATTTTCGTATTTTTGTACCAATTTGCAAAAGAAAATAAATTTTTATTTTCCGTTGTTGCGGTCTTGGGAACGGGATTCGTATTATGGCTTGTAACGACGATTTCCGAAAAAATACGCAAGTCAAAGTTCGGACATTCCGCCGACTATGCCTCCGCATTTGAAAAAGATCTTGCTGCAGTAGACTATAACGGCGAAATGGACGAAATTGCGAACAATATGTTCCGTATTTTTAGGAAAAACACGGAATGCTCTTCCATGTCGGTTTATATAAACGGCGGAAACAGTACTTTTGAACCCGCTTATTCTTCTGCAGGAGAAAAAAAGAATCTTACCGGACTCGACCGCCTGTTTGATTTTTTGCTTAACGTTGATAAAAACGTCGTAATATACCGTGAGCTTGAAAGTCTTCATGTTTTGTCGTCCGTAAGGGATGATTTGGAAAAGTTTTTTTCGGATACGAAATCGGATGCTCTTTTTATATTCAACGAGGGTAGGGATGTTCACGGCTTTATCTTGCTCGGAATAAAAACCAACAAAGAGCATTATAAAGAGTACGATTTAAAAGCGTTTACAAAGCTTTATTCGTATTTCTTTGTTTTCGGCTATTATATGCGCAATATTTCCAACAAGGAAATTATCGGTACGGTCAACCGCGAACTCCGTATGTCGTCTCAAATTATAACTTCGATCCAAGAAAATATCGATGTTCTGAACAATCCCAAGATGGATGCCGGCTGTATAATGGTTCCGGCTCATAATATCGGCGGCGAGTTTGTCGACATGATACGCTTGACTTCTACAAGTCATCTTTTTGTCGTCGGAGATTTGAGCGGAAAGGGGATTGCCGCGAGTATGAGTATGGTCATTCTTAAAGCGATTATCCGCGCATATCTTGTCGAAACGCACGATTTTAAGCAGCTTGTAGTAAAAGTGAACTCGTTTATACGTAACAATCTTCAAAAGGGAACGATCTTTTCCGGAATGTTTGCAATCGTTAATTTTGAAAACGACACCATGTATTATATCAACTGCGGAATTCCTGCGATATTCCTTTATACTCAAGCGTATAACAACGTAATTGAGATTCAGGGCGGCGGACATTATCTCGGTTTCGTTTCCGATATTTCTTCGTATATCAAGGTAAAGCAGATTAAACTTAACAAAAACGACATCATTCTTACTTGTACAAACGGAATTATCGAATCTCATTCTTTGCGTGGTGAGGAATACGGAAAAGACAGAATCCAGCGCAATATGATTTCGAATTCGATGTATCCGGCACGCCGCATGGCGCAATTTGTCTATGACGATTTGATGAAATTTATGTCCCATGAAATGGAAGAAGATGTAAGTATTCTTGTGATGAAGTATCTGAATGCCGATAGCACGGCGGAACCGGAAAGCGTACGGCAGTAAGGCGCATAATCGGAATTTTGGAGGATAATTTAGATGGAACAGCTCGGTGTAGTAAAAAAAGACGGCTCTAATTATGTACTTTTTGAACTAAGCGGTGTGTTTAATGCGCTTACCGCAGTTAATGTTCAATCGGAAATATACGATTCCATTGCAAAAAATAACGTTGTATTGGATTTGGCTAAAGTGGTGGAACTTGATGATGCCGCAATGGGAATTATAATGGCGGCTCATAACGATACTGCGGAAACCGGAAAAAAGCTTTACTTGCTCTCTTTATCAAACGAGGCTGATAAAGAAATCATCCGTACGGGATTTAAAGAATTATTCAATATAATAAATTCCGTTACCGAGGTAGGTTGATGAGGCGCGCAAATATTTTAATTGCCGCCTTTGTATGTTTTCTATTTTTGGGATGTAATAAAAACGCGGATAAAAGTTCTTCCTCTCCTGCGTTGCCCGAAAAGGTCGACCCCAATATTATAAAATTCAAATATATCTATTCACTGATGAGTCCGCGTTTTAAGACGGAAGTTAAAATCGATGATGAGCACATACTCGATTTTGTTGCGCAGATTGAAAGTCTTATAGCAAATGATTCGGATAATCTGCTTACCTTTTGTTCCAAAGAAAAACTTCTTCCGAGTTCTTACGTTCCTGACGATTTGATAAAACTTTCGTCCGGTAAGACATACGCCATTAACCGTAACGATTTAAGTTTGCGCCGCGTTGCTGAATCCTCCCTTTCCGTTATGGCGGGAGAGGCGTTAAAAGACGGAGTTACGCTTGCCGTAAGCTCTTCTTACCGCTCGTATGGCTATCAGGTAAATTTATACGGACGCAATGTACGGCAGCTCGGGCAAGCGGCGGCGGATCGGGAATCTGCAAAACCGGGCGCAAGTCAGCATCAGTTGGGACTTGTCGTAGATTTCGGAAGCGTTACGGATGCTTACGCAGCTACAAGACCGGGTAAATGGCTTTTGCAAAATGCCGAAAAATACGGCTGGTCGCTTTCATTTCCGGACGGGTACGAAGATGTTACCGGTTATAGGTGGGAATGCTGGCATTACCGTTATGTAGGTAAGACTGCCTGTGTCGTTCAAAAAAAATTTTTCAATAACGTGCAGCATTTTATGCTTGAATTTATTAATGCATGGAAAAATGCGGAATGACGGATTTACGTTTTCTGAATGTAGGTTGACTTTACGATAGCGGAATGCAATAATCCGCCACATAACTTCTGAGATTGGAAAAATATTATGCTTAAAAAGACGGAAACTGCGGCGAATGATGCGCCGAGTACGGAAATAAAAAAAGTTTCTCCGGAAAATAAAAACAATGAGCGCAGGACTCTTACGGTATTCGGAGCGGAAACGGAATTTGACGGGGTTCTTGAATTTTCGGATGATCTTATCATTACCGGAAAATTCACCGGCAAAATAAATGCGACCGGCAATCTTGAAATTGAAAAGAATGCCGTGTGCAAAGTAGAAAAAATAACCGCAAATGCAATAATTATTTCAGGCACCGTAACGGGCGACATGGAAGCGTTTGACCGTGTAGAAATTTGTTCCGGCGGTTCTGTAACCGGCGATATTGCAACATCGCGCATACGGATTGAGAATAATGTCGAATTTGAGGGCAAAGTAACCATGCTGGATAGAATGCCGGACGTAAATCTGTTTGCAGGTGCTTCCAAAGAATTTAAATCCGCGATGGTGTTGCGTTCGGATATAATCGAATAAAGTTTCAGGTTTAATACGGCGTTTATGCGCTCTTACTTTTTTGCTACTATTACCATAGTGTGTGCTTTGTGATTATACGGAGAAAAATCGTAATCGCCGTATATTTCAATGCTTTTAAATCCCGAAGCGGATAACATTCGTTTTAGTTCTACAGCGGAGTAGAGGCGTTGCGTATATTCGTGTTCGATGCGCTGCCCGTTTTTATCTATCAAAATCCAGCGGTTTTTTAATCCTTCCCACGCACCTTCTATTTCGTATTCCGTAAGAACCGTAAATCCTGCGCGTTCAAACCATTCTCCTTCTGTAAAATAAAGGATTGCGGTTTCGCGGCTTATACATTCCATTATAAAAAATCCGCCTTCGTTAAGACTTGCGGAAATGTTTTTTATAATGGATAAATCTTCTTCAATGGAAGCGCAATAGCCGAAAGAATTGTAAACATTTACGGCGCAATCGAATTTTTTGTCGCTCTTGAATGTTCTTAAATCGGCGTTTACGAATTCTATAGGGACACCCTCCGCCTCAGCACTTTCTTTTGCAGCATTAAGTTCGCTTGTAATTATATCTACGCCCGTAACGTCCATTCCTTTGGCGGCAAGTTCTACCGCAATGCGCCCCGGACCGCAACCGGCTTCAAGCACGGAACATCCGTCCGTAAGTCCCGCAATTCGTATAATCGCTTCTGCAACGGCAGGTGCTTCCGCCCATCTTTTTGCATCGAACATAACGGGCGCAAATGTGTTCCAAAACGCTTCATTTTCAAACCATTGCTTTGATTTTCCGTTTTTTATGTTTAAATCTTGCGGCTTAAATCCGGAGCTTTCGGATTTTTTATATTTTTTTTCATTTTTTGCCATGCTTAGTCTCCCGTAAAAATTTTTGCAGTAACTTGCAATTTCCTTCAAAAGTTTTTAGCCGTGCGCGAAAGCGCACTGGTAAAAAAAGAGTTTGCGAAAAAAAATATCGTTGCAAACTCCAAGATAAGAACGCTGCGATTTCGAGCAATTCGCAGAAATCGCGAGAGTCTCCCATAAATAAAAAACGCCTCGGTGTTTTTTGTCTGTGTTTTTTGTCTTGAGTTTAGCGGCGGCGATATTTTAGCCGCGCTTTTTATCATATCTCCTGTTCTTTTAATAATACTGCGGTTTTGAATCAGCGCATTTCTCTTACGGTCGTTTTGATGATATGCGCAATATTTTCAAGAGAATCTTTAGCATCGATTGTAACGATCCGCATTTCAGGTTCGTGCAGCTTGTATTCGCTTATAATTTCATCAAAACGGGCGGCAATCTTTCTTTGCAAATCAAGTTTTTCATAAATCTCGATTTGTCCGCCGCGCTTTGTTACTCTGGATATCGCCGTTTCCGCATCGATTTTAAAATAAAAGAGAAGTTCCGGAAGAGGAAACGGAGAATTCAAGAGGCGTGGAAGTTCCGCTCCGCAAAAAATACTTTGGTATGCGAGACTTGAAAATATATACCGATCGCTTACGGCAAGTTTTCCGTTTTTTAAGGCTTCTTCAATTCCGCCCGCACCGTATATATGTTCGCAGCGGTCTGCCGCAAAAAGATATGCTGCGGTTCTGCCGTCCGCGCAAAAATCGCCTTTAAGCACTCGGCGTATGAACTTCCCGGTTTCATTTCCCGTCGGTTCCGAAGTCGTAAATACGGATTCAGGCGAAAACGATTCCGTCAGTTTTTTTATTTGCGTCGTAGTTCCGGAGCCGTCAATTCCTTCAAACACTATAAAATTCTTTAATATCATAAACAGTACCTATAAAAACAGTAATTTTCTTGATAGAATGCGTTGCAAAAATGAAAAGGACTTACCTTAAAAGGTATTTGAGTACCGGCATATTCTTATTGCTTCTCATAATGACCGTTTGCGCTTCGATTCCGTTTTATTCAAAATTAACGGAAACGATATATTCGGGAATATCCGGTTTTAGAACGGAACTTGAAGAGCATTTCGGTCTTTCCTTTTCATATAAAAGACTTTCGCCGTCTATTTTTAATGGATTTCGCATAAAAGGTATAGAGGTTGCGGATTTTAATGACGGAAAAAAAATTATTTTAATAAAAAATGCGACTTTGCATTATTCGATTTTTAAACTTTTGTCTCGAGACTTAAAAAACGCCTTTACGGAACTGACTATTGACGGTCTTTCGATTGATTACAATACGGAAGAAGACAATGAGGTGCTTTTCCGCATAATTTCGGCAATTCGGGAGCGTTCAAAAAAAGATGAATCGGTAGCGTCTCCTCTCGACATAGAAAGCATCTTTTCAAAGATTCCGTTTAAGATTTTTTTTAAAAATATAAAGTTTTGTTTTACATCGGGAAATAAATACGCTGAAATTTTTATGCATCGCGTGAATCTTTCGTTTATGGAGCGCACTTCACAGCTTTTTTTGAATATTTCAGGTTCGGCGAAAGGTTCCTCCGATTCAAAAAAAGCCTCATTCGATTTTTCCACCGCAGGCACGATTACCGAAAATCTTGAAGGCAGTTCCGCACTTTTCCGGCTTACAAATATTTCCGTCGATTCTTACGTGTTCGACCGCGTAAATTTTTTTGCCGGATATAAAAATCGTACCGCTTCAATTAAGTCGATTCAAAATATTTATCCGCTCTTTTTTACGGCTTTTTTTAATTTTGAAAGCGGAGATGCGGAAGCGGAAATAAAAGCTGAATCCTTGCAAATTTCTTCGCTTGTATTCTCAAAAAAGCAAAAAGCCGTCATGAAAAAATTTTCGGATTCCCGAATAAGTCTTTCCGCCGGAGTGCGGTACAATATAAACGATAAGTCGTTGTCGTATCATGCCGACGGAAATGCAGACATTCCCAATGAAGCTTTTTCAGGCGGCTTGAATTTTTCGTTCGATGTGAGCGGAGGAAAAGACGGCATAAAAATATCGGAAGTCAAATTTACCGGAGAAAAAATCGATGCGCGGCTCGCCGCCGATTATATTTTTTTAGGGAACCGCCTGTCAGGAAATGCGGATATAAACCGTATCGTCTTAAAAAACGGAGGAACCGTTTCGGCTGAATTGTATTTTGATCCGATTGACGGCGGATTTATGTGTTTTTCGCCGCAACTTATGCTTGACGGAAAATCTTTTACCGCGCTTCAGCTTAATTTAAAGCCCGAAAAAGATTCCGTAGATTTTAATTTCGAACTTTCCGACTATGCTCATCCTGATGCGGAAAATCCCGGTAAATTGAATATAAACGGAAGTTATATGCCGGAGACAAAATATATTCAGGCAAATCTGTCGCTTTCCGAAATATTTTTGGACAGTATAGCGGAAACCGCCGCATTTTTTTCCAGCGGCAGTAAAAGTCCTTTTACCGCGCTTTCTCCGTATATGTTTAACGGCGAATTATATTTTTCTTCCGATTTAAAAACCGCGTCTTTCAACGTACCTTACGGCTTTGTGGCAAATACTAAAAAAGACGGACAGTTTTTGTATATTTCGATGGATGGAAACGATTCATCGGTTCAAATCAGCCGATTTGATTATATTTCAGGCGGAAATTTGACGCATTTTTCCGCTTTGCTTGAAAAATCTCCCGGAACGGACAGTGCGTTTTTTACGGCGGATGTTTCAAGCTCTTCCATTCCGTATCATTTTGCAGGAACGCTAAGTCCTTCTTCTTTAAGCATCAGCGGAGACTATTCGTTTGCGCTGGATATGTACCGTTCCGGCAATGGGAAATCGTTGCGGTATGACGGTTCCATTTCTGCAGACGGATTTCCGTTTGCCGCTGCCGGAACGATATTTACGCTTTCAAGCGATGCGGGATTTACGTACACGATGCAGGACGGATTTAATCTGATGCTTTCCCGCATGGAATTGTCCGAAGCCGGCTCGAAATTCTCGTTTCATCCGCAAATAAGCGCATCTGGAGCACTTTCAAAATACGGTTTGACTTTTGATTCTCTTACATATTCCGATTCCTTTTCGGTTCTTAAAGGTTCAAGCAAATTCATATTAAATATGGACGATCGCGTTTTTAATTCTTTTACTTTTGATTTGAATCTTTCAGGACAAAACTCGGAAGAATCAGTAAATATTTCTGCGGATTTTTCCAATCCTCTCGGTGCGCCTTTAACTTTGCAGGATGCAAAAAAATCGTTTTACCTTAATTCTCAAGCCGTCTTCCGAAAGTTCGGATTGGATCGTCTTACTGCTGAACATAACGATTCCAATTATTTAAGTGCCGTGTTTATTGCAAGCGGCACTCTTGAAAATCCGTACATAGGCGCAAATATCGAACATTTGGGGGTTAATACGGGGAAAAAAGATTTTTCAATGTCCGCATCCGCTTATGTGGAAGAAAAAAAATTGAATATAGATGCGATGAATATAAAATACAACGGAATTGCGGTAAACGATATTGCCGCATCTTTTGATATTTCGGATTTTACCGGCAGTCTTTCCGCAAATATCGATGCGGAAGTTGCCCGGCGGACGCTTATTGTTCCGCTTAAATTTTCCGTGTCCGATACGGTTATTGAAGAAGGCGGCGTTTTTCCTAAACAATTTGCCGCCCGTCTTGAATGTCCTGAAATATCCGGATCATTGTTCAAAAATCCTTTTCCGTTCGAACTTACGCTGCTTCACACACAGGAAAGTACAGCTGTTTTTACATCGGAATTGTTCGGAATAAGCGGTTTTATCGAAAACGACGGTGCAATCAATTTCGGTATAGCGGAAGGCAAGCCTCTCGATTTTAAACTTTCCGGCAATACAGGCGGAAAGGAGTTCGATGTCAGTCTTTCGGATTTTCGCATTGATTTGGGTAAAATTTATTCTTACTTAAATCTTGATGTGCTTAAAATATACGACGGAGTGTTAAATGGGGCTGTTACGGCAAGTGGAATGAAAAACGACCCTGAATTTACCGGTGCATTTTCTTTAACTTCTGCGGATTTTTCAATTCCTACGGTTATTCCGTCTCATATAAAACTTCCAAAAGCTCTTCTAACCGTAGACCACAACCAAATAACGATGCCGGATGCGGCAGGGACAATAAACAATAATTATCCGGTTTATGCTTCTCTTAATGTATTTTTTGACCGTTGGTCATTTCAAAGGCTTGAATCGCACATTTTTACAAAAAAAAGGACTTTTTGTCCTGTTGATTTGAATATAGCTGCGGCTCAAATAACCGGAAATGCGAATGTCGATTTAAATATTGCCCTTGAAGATAAAATTCTTGATATTTCGGGAGATATTGCAGCAAGAAAAGCTACGATGCGTATAAAAAATAAAAGCCTAAAAGACGTTCTGAATAATGCGCCCGTAAAAAAACTGCCTATTGGAATACGCTGCGATTTGAATATAACGCTCGGAAATCACACCAGCTTTCGTTACGATCCGCTTTTGCGTGCGGTTTTCGTCCCCGACACGCGTTTTAATTTTAAAGGCGATACGTCAGAATCTTTATATAAAATCGACGGAGAATTGGAAGTCCGCTCCGGAGATATAGCGTATTTAAGCCGCAACTTTTATCTTAAAAACGGAACGCTTAAATTCCTCAATACGGAATCTTCTTTTAATCCGCTTATTACACTTCAGGCGGAAACCAGAGAGCGGGATGAAAACGGTAATGAGGTCCGTCTAATATTGAGTGCAAAAAATCAGTATCTTTTGGACTTTAATCCTACCTTTTCTTCGATTCCCGCAAAATCCGAAACTCAAATTCGCGCAATGCTGGGGCAGCTTGCCGTTGCGGATTCCAAAAATGTCAGTTCGTTTTTGCTTGCTACCGGAGATTATGCAATTCAGTCTACAATCGGACGCTCCATAGAGAATAAGTTGCGAGACTTTCTTAATTTTGATATATTATCGGTAAGAACGTCCGTTTTGCAGAATACCTTAAAGTTGGGTATGAACGGAAATTCTGGAACAGCCGAAAATTCGGAAAAACAGAATTTCGGAGTCGGTAACTTTTTGGATAATTCGACTGTTTACATAGGTAAATATTTCGGAAGTGCGTTGTATGCCGATGCTCTTATGCACTGGACTTACGACGAATCAAGAATAGATGATAAAATGACTGCGGGCGGTCTTGTATTCAAACCTGAATTCGGCTTGGAGCTCGAATCTCCTTTTGCAAATATCAGATGGACTACCGCCCCCGACATTGACGCAATGCTGAACAACAGGATTGTATCTTCAACTTCTATAACGCTTTCATGGAAATTTTCTTTTTGAGCATATTCTTATTTTTTTTGATTATTGCTTTTGGGGTAAATATGTTTTTTAAAAACGTAAAATTATGCGGAATTTTTACAATCCTGCTTGCTTTTTTTTCTTCTGCGCTTTTGAATGCCGAAGAAGAAAATTCCGATTGGTTTTGGAATAAGCCTATTGCCGAAATATCTTTTGAAGGCTTAAAAAGCGTAAAAAAATCGGAATTGACGGGGGTAACGAATTCTTTTATCGGAAAGAATTTTACGCAGGAAGTTTATGACGGAATTCTTGACCGCTTATACGGTCTTGCATATTTTGAGGACATAAATCCTTATGCAAAGCATAATAAGCGCAATCCGGAAAAAATATCTCTCGTGTTTCAAGTTACGGAGCATCCGTCCGTCTCTTCCGTAACGTTTAAGGGAAATAAAAAAATCCGTAATACGGAATTGCGCGATACGGTTTCGGTAAAAACCGGCGACGTATTCGTCGAATCTGCGGTTTTGCTTGATGAGCGTTCGCTGCGTGATCTTTATATTAAAAAAGGATTTATGTCTGCGGAAATAACTCACACTTCCGAAGAGACTGCCGACGGAATCAAGATTACTTTTAATATTAAAGAGGGCGGTGCTACCGTAATATCGAACATTCTTTTTAGCGGAAATACGCTTTTTTCGCAGCGAACTTTAAAGAGCAAACTTAAACTTAAAGAAGCGGGATTTTTAAAAGACGGTGCCTTTCAGCGTTCTACGTTGGAAGCGGATAAACAGACTATAATAGCTTATTATACCTCCCGCGGTTATGCGGATGCCAGAATCGTCGACGTCATTCAAGAATCCGCGTTTAACGATAAAAAAAGCCGCGACGAACTTTCGCTCACTTTCGTAATACAGGAAGGTGCTCAATACACTTTCGGCGGATTGACGATTTCCGGAAACGAGATTTTTTCAGTTGAAAAGCTTATGTCGTTTATAAAACTTGCTCCGGGAGAAGTTTTTAATCAAACGAAATTTCATGAAGGTCTTTCCGCCATAACAAATCTTTATTATGAAAACGGTTATATGACAAACAGTTTTGAGCCGGAAATCGAAAAAGATTCCGAGCGGCACGTAATTGCATATAATCTCAAGATTGTAGAGCGTTCTCGCGCGCACATAGAAAATATTATCGTAAAAGGAAATACGAAAACCAAAGATTATGTAATTATGCGGGAAATCCCGCTGCAACCGGGCGACGTATTTTCGCGCGAAAAGATTTTGACAGGCGTACGCAATTTGTATAATACTCAGTATTTTTCAAACGTAATTCCGAAGCCCGTTTCCGGTTCCGAAGAAAATCTCGTCGATTTGGTTATAACCGTCGAAGAGCAGTCGACAACGTCTTTACAGTTCGGTATGACTTTTTCCGGCGTCCAAAAAGCGGATGATTTTCCTATCGCACTTTTTGCGAAAGTCGAAAATTCAAACTTCCGCGGACTCGGAAAATCTTTATCCGTCGGAACTAATATTTCCAGCAATGAGCAGTCGATAGACTTTTCTTTCGGACAGGCGTGGACATTTAATAAACCTATTTCGTTCAGTGAATCGCTTTCGTTTTTCCATTCAAATTCTTCCGCGCTTGCCCTAAATTGGCTTTCAAACGGTATTTTGGATGACGACTATTATTATATGCAGTTTGAATCATGGGGAGCGTCTTTGAACACCGCTTTGGGTCGCAGATGGCTCCCGAGTTTTGCAATTTTTACGCTTTCGGGCGGACTTGCAAATACGATGACGGACAATATTTATAAAGAATCTTTATACACGCCTTTGGATTCGGGCGTAAACAAAAATGCAAACCGTTTCGGATTGAAGAATTCGATTTATGTTTCCGCATCGCTTGATAACCGTGATGTAAATTACGATCCTACGCGCGGTTGGTTTGCAAATCAGCGTTTGGTATGGTACGGACTTTTGCCCGGTGTTGAACAGGAATTTTATTTGCGCTCCGATACCAAACTTGAATCTTACTTAAAATTGTTTGATATTCCGCTTTTCAACGGATTTTGGAATTTCAAAATGGTTCTTGCCGCCTATACGGGATTTACGGCAATCTTCCCCGTGCCCGGAACTTTGTTCGGAGACTCAAGTAAAGCGTATATTGACGGAATGTTTAACGGGCGCGGCTGGACCAACGTCTATAATCGGACGCGCGGAAAGGGTATGCTTTCCAACAAAGTTGAATTGCGCTTTCCGATATTTCCCGGCGTAATCGGGCTTGCAGGTTTCTTTGATGCGGCGGCAGTAAAGCCCGAACCCGATCAGCTTTTCAAGGAACTTTCGGTAGATGATTTTTATTTTAGTTTCGGACCTGCATTGAGATTTTTAATTCCTCAGTTCCCGCTCCACCTATTATTTGCAAATAATTTCAGAGTCAGAGACGGTAAAACTGAATGGGGCGAAACGTGGAAATTCGTATTGTCATTCAATATCGTAAACAGGTAGAAAAAATAATTACGAAAGTATAATTTTTGTATAAAAACGGATGCAACTTTGTTGCCGACCCGATTTTTGAGAGGTTCGTATGAAAAAAGGTTTGAAATTTTTTATGCTGACTGCTTTTTTTGCTGCAGTTCAGCCGTTTTTCGCGCAGCAGATTACGAAATTCGGTGTTGTCGATACGGCAAAAGTCTACAATGCGTATTTCCGCAATTCCGCTCCGGTGCGTAATTACGAAAAGAAAAAAGCCGAATATCAAGAAGAAATCAACAAATACACGGAAGAATTGCAGAAACTTGTTCAGCGCAAAGTCGAATATGAAAAAAACGGAAATTCTCCGATGGCACAGCGTGTTCAAAGTGAAATAACGCAGAAAACGGATTTTTTAAACGAATACACGAATGCAAAAAATATAGAGCTTGAATCCATGCAAAAATCTCTGCAAAGCTCCGACGCATTTTATAAAAAACTGTATGAAACGCTTGCAAAAATTGCCGAAAGCGGCGGTTACAGTATGATTTTGAGCTTGCAGCAAGCGAATGCAATTCTCTGGTATTCGAACTCCATCGACGTTACGGAACAAGTTATTTCTTCTCTCGGTCTGTAGAATATGGCGGAAGACAACACGGCAGTCCTTACTCCCGTGATGCAACAGCACGCACGGATTAAGGCGGAACATCCTGACGATATTCTTTTTTTCAGGCTTGGAGATTTCTATGAAATGTTCAACGGCGATGCTGTGGTTGTTTCTAAATTACTCAATCTTACACTCACGCACAGAGGCACAGCTCCGATGTGCGGAATCCCTTATCATGCTGCGAAAGTGTATATTGCGCGACTTTTGCGGCTCGGAAAAAAAATTGCAATCTGCGAGCAAATCGGCGATCCTAAGGCGAAAGGACTTACTGAACGCAAAGTTGTAGAAATCATCACGCCCGGTACCGTTCTCGAATCCGAATATCTTGAAGGAAGCACGCACAATTATCTTGCCGCATTTTGCGTTACGCACGGAGCTGCGGGCTTTGCCTTTATCGATGTTACGACTTCGGATTTTCAGGCGACCTCATGGCGGGCTTCCGATATGCAGGATAATTTTGCAAAAGAGCTGGGGCGATGTTCTCCTCGCGAACTGCTTTTGCCGCAGTCGCTCAGGTCAAATCCCGTCATTCAAGATGCACTTGCTTCTTTAAGCGGTATGTCCGTTTCTTATTATCCGGACTGGGATTTTAATGCGGAAAGTGCATATACCAAGCTCAATCGTCAGTTTAAGACTGCAAGTCTCCGCGCATTCGGACTTAGTAAAACGTCGCCGGAAGTTCCTGCAGCAGGATTTTTGCTGGACTATCTTTCAAAAACCGCAAATACCGCAATTCCTCACGTTGCCGGAATCAAAATATACAAAGACAGTCAATTTTTGATAATCGACGAATCTTCCCGGCGGAATCTTGAACTTGTAGCGAATCTCCGCGACGGAACTTCACAGTATACGCTGCTTGAATGCGTAAGCCGCGCGATGACTTCGATGGGCAGCCGCATGATTCGCGAGTGGATTTTATATCCATTGACGGACGAAGCGATGATAAATGCGCGGCAGGCGCATGTCGCTTTGTTTGCGGAAAACCGTACGCTTTTGGAGACGGTGCGGCAGGGGCTTTCGCCCGTGCTTGACATTGAGAGACTTTCTTCGCGCATAGCAACCGATAAAGCGCACGCAAAAGATTTACAGTCACTAAAATTAAGTCTTACGGCATGGCTTTCCGTCCGCGCTTCACTTTCGGAATATGATTTTTCGTTGATTGACGACGAGAGCGCGGTCGAAATTATCGATTTGATTCAAAATGCGATCGACGACGACCCGAGTACGTCTCTTACGGACGGCGGTATTATAAAGGCGGGGTATTCTGCGGAGCTGGATCATTGGCGCGATGTTCGCGACAATTTTGACAGGATTATGGGCGAATACGAAGTCTCCGAGCGCGAACGAACGGGGATTGTCCCGCTGAAAATCAAATATACGAACGCGTCCGGGTATTTCATCGAAGTGCCGCGCTCCCGCATTTCATCCGTTCCCGAGGATTTTGTGCGGAGCCGTACGCTTTTAACAGGCGACCGCTATACGACACCGCGCTTAAAAGAATTGGAGCGCGAGTTGAGCGAAGCCGGAGCGCGCATTCTGGAATTGGAACGGGATATTTTCCTTGAAGTGCGGCGGACTTTACAAAAATTCGTGCCGTACCTCATGCAGACTGCCGGAGAAATCGCCTATGCGGATGCCGCTGTTTCGTTTGCAAAAACCGCAGTTGTTCGCGACTGGACGCGTCCGGTCATCACTTCCGGCGGCATTTTTAAAATCGAGGGCGGTAGGCATCCCGTTGTTGAAAATCACATTCCGAGCGGAGAATTTATTCCGAACGATCTTGAAATTGCGGCGGGAGAGCCGGATATTTCCGCGTTCGCGCTTATTACGGGTCCGAATATGGCTGGAAAGAGCACGTTTTTGCGGCAAAATGCGCTTATCGCACTGCTTGCCCAAATCGGTTCGTTTGTTCCGGCAAAAAACGCTGAAATCGGAATCGTCGATAGAATTTTCTGCCGCGTCGGTGCAAGCGATAATCTTGCGCGCGGAGAATCGACCTTTCTTGTAGAAATGACAGAGACGGCGAACATTTTGCGCGCCGCAACGGAGCATTCCCTCGTCATTATGGATGAAGTAGGGCGTGGAACGTCTACGGAAGACGGGCTTTCCATCGCGCAGGCTGTTTCAGAGTATCTTTTAAACGAAGTAAAGTGCCGCACATTGTTTGCAACTCATTACCATGAGTTGACGCGCCTTGCTCATCCCGCACTTAAACTTTTGTGCATGGACGTTGCGGAAAGCGGCGGAACGGTAACGTTTTTGCGTAAAGTAAAGGCGGGCGCAAGCGAAAATTCTTACGGTATACACGTTGCGCGTCTTGCAGGCATTCCGCAAAGCGTCATCGAGCGCGCGGGCGCAATTTTGGAGCACATACAAAAACTTGCCGAAGACCGTCCCGTTTTGGATACGCTGCCTGAATGCAAAGCGGAAAGCGCAGTTGAAAAAAACGTTTTGATTGCGCCGGGACTTTTCAGCGACGAAGAAATCATCTTGGACGAAATTCTTTCTTCCGAGCCTGATGCGATGACACCGCTTGCAGCATTGCAGGCGATCGCGCGTTGGAAAAAAACTCTTTCGGGGCGTTAAAGCAAAGCATTCGGTAAAATAATATTTTTGCAGGGGATCGTAGAAAATCTTTATTTACGCGCTGCTATGCAGTTTTTTCGCCTGAATCCGTTTTTCGTGCAATATATATCACCGCACCCAAAGAGCTTTTGTCGCTTAATTTTTTTACGACTTTATCGATTTTTCTTTTCAATTCTTCGTTTTCCGGGTCTTGAGTGCACTTTTTATCGGAGAGATTTTGAATTTCGTCTTCCGCCGCTTTTTCCGAGCAATAAAAAGCCGACGTATTGATTTTCGTCCAATCGCTGCCTCCGTACATTCTAAGGCTTTGCCATGAGCGCGGAATCCCTTTGTTATAGACGATTACAATATTTTTGTTTGCAATGCGCTGCAATTCCATTAACGCGCTGCAAGGATTTAAGACCGCATCCCACGCTCCCGTAAGAATCACCGTATCGTAAGCGCAATTATCAAACGGCAGACATTCCGGACGAAGCGTAATTCCTGAAGACGTTTCGTAAAGCACCGAATAAGCGTTTATGTTTTCGGGCAGTGCGTAATTTTCAATATCGCAAGCACCGGTAAGAAGAAGAATTTTTTTATCGGTGCCGTAAAAGATTTTTATGAGTTCCAATGCCGCAAAACATTCCAAATCGCAGTTATAAATCTTTTCCGTATCATGAGAATCATGAAATTTTTTGATTATGTTGCGTTCTTCTTTGTCGTATGCGGCACTTATTTCGGAAGCCCTGCCTTCGCATATTCTTCCATATAAATACACGGTAAAAAGAACCGTACGCTTTATGTTCATGTATGAGGCTGTGCGGTGTGCGTTTTCCGCGATAAGAGAATATGAACGGAAATTTATTACGGCATCTAAAATCGACTCTGAAATGCCTGTCATGTCTTGCGGAATTTCAATGCAGCTGCACAAAGTTTCCGGAAATATATTTTTGATTGTTGAATGAGTCAGCAATACGAGAGAGGATTTTGACATAGCCTTTAATGCCGTATATCCTAAAAAATCTTTGCTGCGCGGGAGAACCGTTATGTCCGATTGCAAAAACGCTTCTTCCGATTCTTCTTTTATTTCATCAAACAATTCAAGACTGACTGCCGAATTTATGCTGCCTCTTCCGAAAAGACAGTATTTGATATTGTGTACGCGCTTGAAATTCCGCCCTAGTTTATTCACCGCAAATATGAAATTTGTTGCTCCGTCGGAAGAATTTTCAAAGCTGCCGAAAAACGATATGCACAATTTTCTGCCGGACTTTAAGGACTCCAAATGTTTTTCTATATTCATATCGGATTTACTGAACGGCACTCCGCACGGAACTACAATGGGCGAGCACATTCCCCCGCAGAGCCGCTTTGCATTTTCCGCAGCCGCATCCGAGTAAACGCCCGAAACCGCACTGTTCATAAGGGCAATGCGTTCGGCTTGTATGCTCCTAAAACGTAATTCGTCGCGTATGCAATAATCCGGGCAGTCTTCAAAGCTGAATCCGCTGGAGTAAAATACGTTTTTGTCGAATCTGAACGGGAGATAAGCGTATTTGCCGCTGCAATGGATAATATCGGGATTAAAACCGCGTATGATGAAGTCGATGTGTCTGCGGAAATTCAAGGCTCCTTCTTGCAGCAGCGTTTCCTTGTGTAAATTTTTATTTTTATTCCCGTATATGAAAACATAATCGAACATTCCGCTTATATCCGGTTTCGTTTCTATCCCGAATGAAAAAAATATGCTTTTTACTTCGCAATGTTTTTTAAGCTCCGCAATATAGTCTAACGTGAAATCCTGAAATTCATTTTTGCAGTCCTTTTCGGAAGCGTATACAAATAAAATTTTCATTTTTCTCCCATAAAAACTTTTGTCGTAAAGTAGAAATTCACATAAAATGAAGCGTATCTTGCCGACGGAAAAAACGGATAAAATCTGCGGCGAATATCGGGCGGCACATTTATCGTATTTTACTACGTCGTTAAATAATTTTTGTTACGCATTCTATATAGCCGTCAGGTAGGAAAAAGGGCAAATATGTGCCGAAAATATCGGAAAAAAACGGGATATACGTTCTATTGCCCTCATGCCGCAATTCGGGATAATCTTAATCATTGACCCTCAAGTTTGTGCCGATTATAATAACGTATGTTTTTATCCCATAAGGAAAAAAAAGCAGCCTTGATGCTGTTTGTCGCGATACGAATATCCCTTTGCTTTGCGGTATCTAAATCCGTCCTGTATGACGGACTTATGAAAGACGGAGACGCAAAAAGTATAATAAAAGAGTTTAAAAAAAATCCCGATATGAGCAGAATGCGCATTGGGAAGGATAAAGACAGTCTTGTTATGCGGGCAATAAAATACGACAGACCGGAAGAAATTATCCGTCTGCTTTTGAAGGCGGACGTAAAACTTTCCATGAAAAATAAATACGGTCAAACAGCATTGATGTACGCTTGTGAGTATTCTTCCGATAAAAACGTCCTTTCGCTCATTATAAAAAAATCAGGTTCGAAATCTGCAATAAGAAAGAAGATTCTGCAAAAAGATAAAAAAGGAACGTCCGCCCTTGACCGCGCCCGTAAGAATCCGGATTCTTACGTACTCGAAACGATAACTTCGTATCTTACGGAAGATGATTTAAACAAGGCTTCCGCTTCGGCGGTAGTTCTTACCGAAGACGATGTCCCCGCAGCCGTCGATTCCGTTGAACCGGAAAACGTATCCGCGCCGGAGCCTGTTACCGTTGCTCCGAGTGTAGAAGTTAATACCGATGAAGAAAAGCCTGCGCCGGATGTAAAACCCGATGAGCCGGATATTCAGGAAGAAACGGCTGTTGCCGAAGTAATTGCGCCCGCGGAAGAAAAGGGCGGTGCGGAAACGGGTGAAAATATTCCCCCTGCAGAGGAAAATCCCGTAGATAAGTATAAAAAGACTTATCTTTACGATTATCTTCCTCCCGACGTTTTACCCGATGTCGAAGATTCTTCTGCGGATTTTGAAAAACTTGCCGAAATAAAAAATCCCGACGCAAAAGACAAAAACGGCAGAACTGCGCTTATGAAAGCCGTTCAGTCCGGGAACGATTGGGAAATACGTTCTTTGATTAAATCGGGAGCGGACGTAAATATCAGCGACAAGGACGGATGGACTGCGCTTATGTATGCGGTACGTTATCAGAATAATCTTGATACGGTAAACATATTATTGAAAAACGGAGCAAATATTCGAACCGCTAATAAATACGGATATACCGCATTACAGCTGGCTTCTTCATACGGCAGCAATCCCGATGTGCTTAAAAAACTTCTGTCCGTGTACCCGTCCGGAACAAACGAGATTTTTAGAGCGTTTATATTGAGTTTAAGCTCTTCACCCGAAAATTTGATTGCGCAGTTTGCAAAAGTGGAAGCGTTTATAGACTTCGGAGTTCCGCTAAACAGATTTTACGAAGGTAAAACCCCTCTGATGTATGCGGCGGAATTCGGTTCTTCCACCAAGATAATAAAATTGCTCCTCGATAACGGAGCCGTACCTGCAATAAGAAGTGCCGAAGGTAAAACCGCATTTGAG
Organism: uncultured Treponema sp.; assembly: GCA_963548875.1. Classification (GTDB taxonomy): domain Bacteria; phylum Spirochaetota; class Spirochaetia; order Treponematales; family Treponemataceae; genus Treponema_D. The sequence goes on from CAUUVZ010000016.1 coordinate 25,396, forward strand.
TATGCGCAATTTAATACACAGCTCGATCATGACGAAATTTATTGGTCTTTAAATGCCAGATAGATAAAACGGATGCTGAAATTATGAGAATCACCGGCGGAAAATTAAAAGGACGCATAATAAAATGTCCGGACGGAGTAATAAGACCGGCAATGGACAGAATGAGAGAATCCGTTTTTGCGGTTTTAGGCAATCTTGAAGGAAAATCATGGCTCGATTTATTCAGCGGGTCCGGTACGATTGCCATAGAAGCGGCTTCCAGAGGAGCTTCATGTGTTGAATTGTGCGAAAAAGACCGGCTTAAAGTCGGTACTATTCTTGAAAACGTGGGCATAACGGAAAAAGAACTCGATGTTAAAATCAAATGTCATTTTATGCCGGTCGAGTATTTTATAAAACGATGTAAAACACGCTTCGACTATATATTTTTTGACCCGCCGTTCCCGTATAAATTTCATGAGCAACTTGTAAATGATGTTTGTATTCGAAATATTCTTGAAAAGGACGGTACGGTTTTGGTTCATCGTCCGTCGGAACACTTTATGCCGGAAACTATAGGACTTTTTTCACTTGCTGACCGCCGCATTTACGGTAGATCGATAGTAGATTTTTATAAATATAAGTAAAATCGGAAATAGAAATAAAAGGAGCTTGGGGCAGACAATAAATAAGCTTGGCACGCTTTATTCCTCCGCCCTCAAGCGTAGGAATTTCAGACACTTTTTACCATTTCTAAAATATGCTCTTTCGGGAGCGCACCTGCCGATTGTTTTGCAACCTTTCCGTCCTTAAACACCAAAAGGCTTGGAATACTCATAATTCCGAATTGCGATGCAAGCTTCTGCTGTTCATCGACATTCACTTTACAGAATTTGTATTCGCTGTGTTCATCGGCGAGTTCATCGACGAGAGGAGATACCATTCTGCACGGACCACACCAGTCTGCAAAAAAATCTACCAAAACCGGAATCTTGCTGTTCAGAACTTCTTCCTGAAAGCTGTCTTTTGTAACCTTTACGGCTGCCATTTTTGTCCTCCAAAAATATTTTATATTCCGCATTTATATGCGGTTTGTTATATATAAAATATAAAAAATAAAGCCGGTATACGGCTAGAAAAAACAAACGGAAACGTAGATTTCTTTATGCGAAGACGGCTCCGGAAATTTGCGGAGAGCTTGTGATAGACTGCGCCGTATAAAAACGTAACGGCGCAGGTAAACTACTATTTATTCCCGAGTTTTCCGTGTATTTCGTTGAATTTTCGGTAAGCGTCCCATGTTGATTGGATAAGTGTATCCGTATCTGAATATTTTGCCGTCCAGCCGATTTTTTTATGTGCTTCGGAAGAAGATGCAACAAGGTTCGCAGGATCGCCTGCACGTCGTTCCGTTATTACTGCAGGAACCGGTTTTCCCGTAATGCGCCGTGCAGCTTCTACAATCTCTTTTACGGAAGTACCTGTTTCGCTTCCGAGATTGAGTTTCAGATTCTCTCCGGTTTTTGAAATATATTCCAATGCTTTTACGTGCGCGTCTGCAAGATCCGAAACGTGAACATAATCGCGGATACAAGTTCCGTCCGGTGTGTTGTAATCGTCCCCGAAAATCTTCATCTCTTTGCGCATTCCGATTGCGGTTTCCATAACAATCGGCAGAAGATTCGCCGGATTTTGTTCAAGTCCGAACAATTCGCCGTCAATATCGTAGCCCGCCGCATTAAAATATCTCAAGGCTGTAAACCTAAGATCGCGCAGCTTTGAATACCATTCCATAAATTCTTCTATTGAAAGTTTGGTGTAGCCGTAGTAATTTTCGGGATTTTTCGGGTGCGCTTCGTCGATGGGAAGATATTTAGGCTCTCCGAAGATTGCAGCCGATGATGAAAATACCATATTTTTGCAGCCGTGTTTTATCGCGGAATTTAATATGTTTAGCGTTCCCGTTATATTGTTCACCGAATACTTTTCCGGTGAAATCATCGATTCTCCCGCCGCTTTGAACGCCGCAAGATGAATAAAAGCATCGAAACCTTGAGCAAAAGCCGTATCCAAATCTCCGGGAATCAAAATATTTCCGTATATGAATCCGTTTTCTTTAAATAAATTTTGTCTAAGTCCGCTTGATAAATTATCGAACACAGTAACGCTGTGTCCGCACTTCATAAGCTGCTTTACGACATGACTTCCGATATATCCCGCTCCGCCGATTACTAAAGTTTTCATATTACCCCCAATAAACCGTAATATTTTCCTACTATATCATATATTTTTAATATACATAACCGCACTTAAAATATCGGAAGTCGAAAGCGACATATCGTAAGCTTGTCGAATATTGTTTTCTTTCATATCTTGCAGCATTAAGTTCGATTATTTATACTTTTTATACGGAATTAAAAATCTTACAGAGGCTTAATCATGATAAAAAAGATTGAATGGAACGATTCTTATATTTTGGGAATACCGGAAATTGATGCGCAGCATAAAAAATTACTTGCGATTGCAAATGAGCTTTATAATACTGCGACCGGCTCCGAGCAGTCGTTTCGGCTTGATATGGCGAAAGTTCTTAAACGCCTTACGGACTATACCGTCTATCATTTTACTGCAGAAGAATCGTTTATGCGGAGTTTCGGTTACGCGGAAGCCGACGGTCATAAGGCGTTACATGACGGTTTTGTTGCGGAAATAAGCAGCCAGATTCAAAAGCTGGGGTCCGGAAGCAGAGAAGACGCCCTACGGTTTTATGTGTATATCGCAAATTGGGTGCTCTCTCATATAGCAAAATCGGATAAATTGTGGTCGGATTTTGTAAAAAATCGGAAGGATTAAACGGCTTCTTCCAGTTCCCCGATATCGTCGGAAAGCTCGTTCGCATATTCTTCATAAAAGCTTATTTCTACGGTGCCGAGCGGTGCTCCGAGATGCGTGCTGTATAGAGAGCATCTATACCAAATCTCTTCATAATAATCAAAAAGGCATTGGCATATTTTTGCATCAAGCTGATGTTTTTCGACCATGCCTTTGAAGATTGAAATTACTACGCTTTTGGGAAGATGATCTTTATACGAACGCTCGTCTATTAGGGCGGAAAAAATATCCGCACAAGCAAGAATTCTCTCCTGTAAAGACAAATCGTTTTCCGAAAGTCCGTACGGATAACCGGAACCGTCAAGTTTTTCGTGATGGCGAACTGCAATATTAATGATTTTTTCAGGAACGATTCCCTTTATTATGTCTTCCGTTTCGATAACGTGGTTTTTCATCAGCATATATTCCCACGGAGCAAGTTTTCCCGTAGATTCCAATATGGAATTGGGAATCGCCATCTTTCCTATATCGTGCAAAAGACCGGCTGTAAAAAGTTCATTGAGTTCTTTTTCAGATAAACCGAACAGTTCACCCAGTATGACTGCGTAGTAGGACATATGAATTGTATGCGTAACCGTATAAGTACTCTTAAAATCCATTAAATACACCATGAGTTTAATCAGCAAAAATGTTTCCTCATTGGTAAATTCAATACCCATGCACAACTCTTCCAGCTTAGAAAGATACGTATCGTCCGTAAAGGCGGAAGAAATATGCCGGTCGGAATCAAGACGCTTAAAAATGTCGGTATATTTGCAATTATATTTTTCCAGTCCGAGCCGCTCAAGGTCTTCTACCGTGTAATCCGTGCTGCGAAGTTTGATAAGTTGGGCGATTTTTTCGGAAGCAAAAACAATGGAAGCGTATTCGATTTGGCAGACTTTTTTCGCTACTTCGGGATTGTATTTTGTATCGTAAAAAAGCGCGAATTTTGCGTTTTCTCCGAGCGGAGTCATTGTTTTTAGATAATGGTAGGCATAAAGATAATCTCGGTTTATTTCTTTTGCCGTAAGACTTTCATGCGTAATTTTATTTTCACCGAAAAAATGATAATCCCCGGCAAGATGAAGCAGAGAAATCATTATTACGTTTTTTAAGGAAATCCGCGTATCGTCAAAACCGCGGCTTGCGATTGAAGATGCTATAAATGCCGTTCTGCAACTCAAATCTCCGAACGCGGGATTTATTTTTCTTAAAGTGCGCATGATTATACACAAAATCTGCCCGCCGGATAAAGTACAGGCCGGAATATAGCCGAACGGCGTATTTGAAAATATATCAGGAGAATTGTTGATAATAGCAAGGGTATTTTCTATGTCCGCATTCATATTTTTTCCAAATGTTAATTGTAACCTATGCTGATTGTATCATATAAAATTAAAAAAAACACATTAAATCAGTCAAAACAAAAGTTTTAATGTGTTTTTATCACGTTGCAAAGCAGCAGGTTCTGAAAATGAAATTTCCGTACAGATTTACTTTACACGAATCAAAAGTCTTTAAAACAGCCGTTTACATTTTTTGTTTTGACTCAAAATATTCGAAAGCGTCGATGATGTCTAAATATACGCCGTCAAAACCTGCTGCAAGTATTCGGTCTAAATATGCGTCATCGCTGCCGAAAATTATGCTTTTCCATTCCGTGTCCCAATATTTGACTTTATAATTGCCTTTCCATTCAGGATTTTCTTTTTCAAGCCATGAAGGTTTGCGCTGCTTCCATTCTTTTTTCCAATAATACCGGTAATCTTCCGCTTCTCCGATGCTCATATAGCAAATTAAGAGTCTGGAAGCACCGCTGTTTTTGATTTTCAATTTTGCGGTTTCAGAAGCGGTAAACGGAGAATCGTTTTGAAAAAGATCCGTTATTATCAAATCGTAATTCGTGTTTTTTAAGGAATTTATAAATTCGTCTTTTGAGGAAAAACCGTTCCCGTTTATAAGATAAAGAAAATTCTTTGCATCCGAGAGATTTTTAATATTCTCGATATTCGAGTTGTGCGGGGTTTTCGGATATTGCGGAATATTTGTGAGCAATCTTTTGTCTGCCGCAAAAGATACGTATCCTTTTTGCATATTTTGCGCGTAAGAAATATCCATAAGCCGCTTGCCCGAACAGTAATCTATAGAAAGAACCGTTTTTCCCTGTCCTCTTAGAATATCGCAAAGGGAGCAAAGATATTCTGTCATCTCTTCAGGTGTGCCGGAATTGTCCTTAGGGTAGCCGAAAAATATCGATTCCTGTCCTGCACCGTCAATAGAATTGATATATTCTTTTTCAATACTTCCGCCTTCCTTTGAAACGATGAGTTCAAGTCCGTTTTGCGGAATGATTATAAAACCGGACTTTTTGCTTTTTGAGTAAGCCGATATTTCTTGTACAAACCTGCGCATTTCTGCCCGATAGTCCCTAACGGGAGCAGCTTGTGTCGTAACTGCCGCCGCAAATAAAAATAAAGCACAGCCTAACATTTTTATTCCCCGTCTCTTTGACGTTTGATTCATTTTATTTTCTCCATATAAGTTTGAGTTTAATCAAATTATTCTATTCTGAAAGTGAGGTTACGTCTGCGTGCCGCTTCGAGCGCAAAGCTCGACTGCGGCTAAGCGGATGGAACCTTGCTGAAAGCACAGCAAAGTTTTTCAAAACTCGACACTCGACCTAAAAATCTTTTGTTCCAACTTCTTAACGGAAGATGAATTATTTATCCGTAAGAGCGGAATGCCCGTCATATTATATGATAAAAGCATATCTTTTTGTGCAATAAATCTGCGCAATATAAAAGCAAATTTCATTTTATCGCGGCGGCGGGCGCGAAACAGGCGCAAAATAAGCGGCGCATCAATAAAAATTATGAGGCTGCACAGCCGCATTAAGCCCGGAATTTTGTATAAAACCGCCGCATTTATAACGATATTTTTGCTTTTATTTTGTTCGATAACGGCGCGCACGGCTTTTTCAATTGCAGGATAGACTATACTTTCATGCTCGGCAAGCAATTTTTTATCCGAAAAAAGCAGTGTTCCCAGCGCGCGGCGGTTTAAGTGTCCGTCCGTGCCGGTAATATCTATGCCTTTTGCTTTTGCATAAGGCGCAAAAGCTGCAATAATCTTTTCTTCATTTTCCGCAGCCGCTTTATGCCCGAGTAAATCCGCATCTATGCTTACCCAGCCGCGTTTTTCAAGCAGCTTGCAAGCGGTATTTTTTCCCGCCGCCATTTTTCCGGCAACACAAATAATTTTATTCAATGGAACTGTCCCCAATTTTTACCGTATTCTATCGAAACGCGTAACGGAACGGTCAATTTTACGGCGTTTTCCATTTTGTTTTTTACCAGAGTGATTGTTTCGTTTAGAATGGCTTCGTCGCCGGGGCATTCAAGCAAAAGCTCGTCATGAACCTGCAAAATAATGCGCGCTCCGTTGTTTTTTTGCCGCAGCTCGGAAGAAACATCAAGCATGGCTTTTTTTACAATATCGGCTGCGCTTCCTTGTACCGGCGTATTGACTGCAACCCGTTCCGCCGCCGCTTTTTCCAATTTATTGCGGCTGTTGATATTCATTACTGCGCGTCTGCGTCCGAATAAAGTTTCTACATAGCCGCGCTCTTCGGCAAAACGTACTGTTTCCTGCATAAAAGTATTGATTGCCGAATATGTTTTAAAATAATCTTCAATAAATTTTGCGGCATCCGAGCGCGGAATGCCCAGCGAATTGGCGAGACGGAACGCACTCATTCCGTAAATTACGCCGAAGTTTATCGTTTTTGCCGTGCGGCGCATTTCGGGAGTAACGTTTTCAATATCCGTTCCGAATATCAGCGAGGCGGTCGCCTTATGAATGTCCGTTCCGCCGGTAAATGCGCGTCTCATATTTTCATCACCGGAAAGATGTGCAAGAACGACAAGTTCTATTTGCGAATAATCTGCGGAAATTAAAACCGTGCCGCTTGATGCCGTAAAAGCACTTCTGATTTTTCTTCCAGCTTCGGTTTTTACCGGAATATTCTGCAAATTCGGGTCGCGGCATGAAAGTCTGCCCGTCGCCGTTCCCGTCTGAATAAAATCCGGGTGGATACGTCCCGAAGAATCGCATAATGCAGGCAGCGTTTGTACGTATGTAGACTCAAGTTTTGAAAGTTCACGATATTCCAAAATCATTTTAGGAACGGGATCGTAAAGCGCAAGGTCTTCAAGTACAGACGTATCCGTTGAATAGCCGGTTTTGGTCTTTTTTCCGGGTTTTAAGCCTCGTTCGTTAAACAAAACGTCTTGAAGCTGCTTCGGAGAGGCGATATTGAATTTGTGTCCGACAGCTTTATAAATCTCGTTTTCCGCAGAGGCAATTCCTTCGGCAAGCTCTTTGTCGTATTCCTGCAGAATTTTCGAATCCAGATGAATACCCGCAAGCTCCATTTGCATTAGAACGGGCATTATTTTCATTTCCGTAGATTCAAATAATCCGTAAAGATTGGACTTTTCAAGTTCCGGCTTTAGATTTTGCCACAACCTGAATGTAAAATCCGCATCCTCAGCCGCATAATCGGTTGCATCCGAAACGGAAATATCTGCAAAAGTCTGCCCTTTCGGAACTATGTCGTTATATTCTATTCCCGCAAGACCGAGTTTTGTTTCGCACAAATATTCAAGAGAATACGAGCTTCTGCCCGTTCTGTCGGGAGAGAGCATCCAAGCGGCAATCATCGTGTCGATTAAAACGCAAGACGGTTTTTGTTCCGTAAACTTTATGCCGGAAGAAACAAGCGTTTTAAGATCGAATTTTCCGTTGTGAAGAATAATCGACGTTCCGGAATCGTTAAAAAGCCGCGCAAGCTGTTCAAGTGCCGCTTCTTTGGGAATGAAATTTGTGTCTTCAAAAATATTTGCCGAATAAAGCGGAACATAGACCGCTTCTCCGGCTTTGCAGCACAAACTGAAACCTGCAAGATTTGCCTTAAATGTGTCCAGAGAATCCGTTTCACAATCGAATGCGGCAAGTTTTTCTTTTGAGCCGAGTATTTTGTCTATGAATTCGGTTAAGTCTTTAAGCTGGAAAATTGCGCGGTAATTTCCTTTGTTTTTTACAAGCGGCACCAACGGAGGTAAAGTTTGTTCTCCGCCAAAAGACAATTCGTTTTGTAAAGCACTTCCGGCGCGTATTTCATTTCTTGCGCCTAAAGTAGTACCTGTCTCCGCCGCACTTGTGCCGTTTTCTACGGCTGCAAGAGATTCGTATTGTTTTGCAGCGGCTTGAGCACCGAAACTTTTAAGTTTTTCCGCGGCGGCGGCATAGTTAAAACAGAGTGCGCCGTTTGCAAGCAGCTCTTCTATTTTTCCGCAAGGAACTTCGGCGCAAAGTCTGACCAAATCGCGCGAAAAATACGCATTTTCTTTTCCGTCGGAAAGTTTTTGTTTTACCGCGCCTTTTATTTCTTCCATATGAGAATATATTCCGTCCAAATCTCCGTAGTCGTTTAAAAGTTTTCCGGCGGTTTTTACGCCTATTCCCTTGACGCCCGGAATATTGTCGGCAGAGTCTCCGTAAAGAGAAAGTAAATCCAAAAGCTGTGAAGGTTTTACTCCCCACTCGGCTGTAACTCCGGCTTCTCCGGTAAGTTTCCATACATCTGCGTGATCAGGTTTTAGAATTAGGGTGTTTTCGTCTACAAGCTGCATTAAGTCTTTATCGCCGCTTAGAATTCTGCATGGTCTGCCGTTTTCCACACATTTTTTTGTTACGGTTGCAATAATATCGTCCGCCTCGTAGCCGTCGCATTGCAGGACGGGTACTCCGAGTACGTTCAAAATATCTTCAATCCATGGAACCTGCGCGTGGAGATCTTCCGGCGTTTTGTTGCGTGTCGCTTTGTATTCCGCGTACATTTTGTGCCTGAACGTAAGCGTTTTGGAATCGAAAGCCGCAATAAGCATCTTGGGTTTGTAATGTTCGAAGAGTGCATGAAGATTTCTGAAAAATCCGAACAGCGCGGAAATATTTTGCCCCGCCGCATTTGTTAAAGGTCTGTTTATAAATGCAAAATAACATCTGAAAATCAGACCGTAAGAATCAAGTATATATACCGTTTTATCGTCAAAATCTGCCATGCACGCATTATATAGACTTTTTTGCGGGAATGGTAGGCAGTAGGGAGAATCATGAAAATCAAGTTGTATCCCAAAGAGCTGATATCCCGAATGCCGACTTTCTTTAAGAAATTAAAATATAGGAATAATGCGGGATTCAAAAGGGCGGCGGACGTGAGAACGGGATATGAAAGACATAATCGGTTCCCCGTCCGCTCCAATTTTTCCGTGCAGCAAAATTGCGTAAAAGGTGTCTGATGGTGCCCAAGTGAGAAATATGTGGGCTATGACCGATTTAACAAGTTTCGAATTTCTATCTTTTGTAGATAGTGTATATAATTTACCTAAAGATTTAAAATATATGAATGAATTGGGATTCCAAAGGGCGGCGGACGGTGGAACGTAATATGAAAGACACAATCTGTTTCCCGTCCGCTGTAATTTTGCTTAACGCAAAATTACATAAAAGATTCTTTATTGTGCCTAATATTAAAAAAACGGAGGGCTACGACAGATTTGAACAAGTTTCGAGAACTCGAAACTTGAAGCGGACAGAAAATAAGCTAAGTCCGTAAAAGCAATTTAACTGTCCGCCACTCCCTTGAAAAAAATGTTTAAGGCTTGCCTTAGAAGAATGTTGCTTTGAGTTTGTAAAACTCGAAATTAAGCCTAAATGTAACAGCCGCTTGTACGTTTGTCCTTTCACCGTTTCAGACGCGGAGTGTTGTGTAATTCTCCATGCATATTTCTCCCGCCGTATCTACCCGTTGCAGAGCACCGTATCTAAACACCTTAGATAGCCGTATCTAAGGTGTTTAGATGCTTTCGTCTAAGACCGTTAGATACAGGCATCTAAGATGTGTAAAAAAATCTTCGGCGGCGGCAGGGGGCAAGTCCTACGGCAAGCTGCATTTCCCCGTCAAAATAAAAAAATAACGATTGAAAAAATAGCATTTTACGTATATGGTAGTTTTAACTGTTATTTGCCGCTTCATTTTCTATGTGCCGGCAGTGTAATAAGTTAATGAACACATTGTGTGGTTTTAGGAGTTTTTTATGGCTGAAAAAGAAAATTATGATTTTTCGGTAGAGTCTCTCGGTCAGTGCAAAATTAAGTCTCCGATTGAGCTTTCAACCGTAATCGGTGATTATCGCGCAAATTATGTACGCGATGACAGTTTTGTGCGCAATAAGGTGAATGTCTTTGATGTTAATAAAGACGATGCAATGGATTCAACGAATCTCATGCAGAAAGCCGGTCCCCGTGAATTTATTTATTTTGATCCGCATAATGTAAATGCCGGTATCTGTACTTGCGGAGGTCTTTGTCCCGGACTTAACGACGTTATCCGCGCTGTTGTACGCTGTCTTTGGAACCGCTACGGTGTTCAGCGTATACACGGTTTTCAGTTCGGTTTTAAGGGATTTTTCCCTGAAGAAGGTTACAGCACAATTCCGCTTAATCCGGAAAATGTAGATGAAATACACAAAATCGGAGGTTCATTTTTAGGAACGAGCCGCGGAGGCGGACAGCGCGTTGTTGAAATCGTCGACTGCATAGAAAGAATGAACATAAATATGCTGTTTATTATCGGCGGAGACGGAACTCAGCGCGGTTCGCTTGATATTTCAAATGAAGTTGAAAAACGCGGCATAAAGTGCGCGGTAATCGGTATTCCTAAAACAGTTGATAACGATCTTCAATTTATTGACCGCTCTTTCGGTTTTGAAACTGCCGTACAGCGCGCAAAAGAAGCTGTTGCCTCCATTCATATGGAAGCGTATTCGCAGATAAACGGAATCGGACTTGTAAAACTTATGGGACGTGAATCGGGCTTTATCGCTACGGCAGCAGCTCTTGCAAGCCACGAAGCGAATTTCTGTCTTATCCCGGAAGTTCCGTTCGATCTTTACGGTGAAAACGGATTGCTTGAACATTTGAAAAAACGTTTGGAAGAACGTCATCATGCCGTCATCATTGTTGCGGAGGGCGCGGGGCAGGAACTTCTCACAAAGACGAATCAAACCGATGCTTCCGGAAATATAAAACTTGCCGACATCGGCACATATATCCGCGATGAAATTACAAAATACTTTAAAGAGCAGAATTTCCATATAAATCTCAAGTACATCGACCCCGGTTATCAAATCAGAGCTTCCGTTACGACCGCTTCCGATTCGATTTATTGCGAAAGACTCGGTAACAATGCCGTTCACGCCGCTATGGCGGGAAAAACAAAAATCGTCATAGGACTTGTGCACGATAAATTCGTTCATATCCCTATTCAGATGGCGACGGCTCACCGCAATGTAGTCGACCCTGAGGGGGCTTTGTGGCGCGATACGCTTGATGCAACCGGTCAGCCGATTCTTATGTTGAACGATATTGCAAAAGCAAAAGAGCGCATGATTGCGATGGTTGCCGATGCAAAGAAAAAGCCTGAAGAAAAGACCGGAAAGAAATAAGAACCGTAAAAATTTCTTAAAACGCGTTTAAGTTTTATCCCACACATGAGGTTTTACTGCAAACTTCATGTGTGGGATATTTTTTTTGTCCCCGTCCAGAGCGTACATGACGTGCCGACCCGGGCGTACGTGGAACCGTTATCATAAAAGTGCAGAGGTAAAAGCCCGAAAAATAAAGGAAGGGGCGATTTGTAAATCTTATATAATTGTTTAGCGTGTTAAAATGTTAATAAATGCTGTCGAACATCAGTATTTGTTAATAAAACGTGCATAATATAGTGCTAAACTGTACTATATGTCAACAAATATTAACGAATTCCGAACATTTTTCTTGCGATATAAGGTATCTGCTATATAATATTCTTAAAAATATATTATCTGCAAAAGCAGAGGAGGTTACTATGAAAAGAAAATATCTATTTTCTTTGGTTGCAGCTCTTGCTTCAATAGTTATGATAGCATCGTGCAGCAATTCTTTTTCTACTCTTTCCGGCGACTCAGAAAGCGGAATAAAATCGATTCCGCGTGCGTTGGATGAAGCATATTTGGAAGCTCAGGGTTATATGGGCGGTGCCGTGTTGTATAATCCGCAGAACACGAGCAAGGGACACCTTGCAAAAGATGCTGCCGTAGCTTTCCGTTTGGGAAAACTCGAAGAAAAAATTGTCGACGGAAAAGTTTGCTTTGTCGATAAGGAAAGCGATGAAGTACTCGGTTACATCCGAGTAAAAGATATTAGCAAGAAAGAAATATCTTTTACATACGTTCTTTACAATGCAGGCGTTCCCGGTACAAAAGAATGTGTTCTCAGCGTTGGAGAAAGTGCCGACCTTAACGGCGACGGAATCGATGATGTCGCTTACGTTCTTCCCGAAGTTGAAAGACCTGCTTTCAAAGGTGCCGTTTATCTTAAATTTTTAAGTTCACGCGAAGCAAAAAATACTGCTATGTTTGCCGTTCTTAAAGAACAGTATGCAGGAGAAACATATCCTTCCGGTCTTATCGGTATAAATGAATCGGGAAAATTCCTTTACACAAAGTATACCGACGATACCGCTTCTTCCAGAGCCGCAATCGTAGGTGCTGCTGCAGACGATTATGTTCTTGATGTGGAAAACGGTTGCTATGTAAAACTTAATTCATCTCCGGCAAGCAACCGTGCTCTTTCAGATGACGATCTTGGAAACTCTCAGAAAGTTGCCGTTGAAGAAGCCGTTAAACTTGCTCATTTTAAATCAAGATATGATAAAGAGCAGGTCAGAAGGGCTCTTGCAAAGCGCGTCGTAAAGATTGCTAAAAGCAACAAAGAGTTTACCGATGAAAAAGCAAGAATTGTAGAAGAATTCCAAGCATACACAAATCTTATTAAGCTCAAACCTGTTGACGACTATGTTGCCAAAATCAACGAGTACAGCAATGTGAAAGTTGATGCCCAGATGGGACTCTTCGGCAAATTCATACTTACTTGGGATCATGTTGAATGCGATCTTATGTCGGGTGCGTATCTGGACGGAAGATTCGATCTTACTTTGAAAAAATCTTTTGAAGAAACTTTGGCAAAATACGAGAAAGAATTCGAGTATAAAACCCAGTTCAGCATCGGTCCTGTCCCGATTAAAATCGAATGCCCTGTAAAATTGAGCGTTCCGCTTAAAGCAAAGATAAGCGTAGATTCTGCGGATATGGTAGCAAAGTTTACCGGATTCTATGGCTCCGGAGTTGATATCGATACCTATATGCGCTGGAACAAAATATTCACAAGAGACTTTATTGATGCTCGTGCGGATCTTTATGCGGTTTCCGATGGTGTATTCTTCCTTGGCGTTGAAAGCGACGATCTTGAAGCCGCTTCCAAAAAAGGTCTTGAACTTGCACTTACCGTTGAACCGGAAGTAAGCGTAAAGCCGAACATCAATGTTGTTGTCGTAGAAGCGGGACTTTACGGCGAGTATAAGCTTGTTGCAGGTCTCTCTGCTGAAGCGTATGCTGATTACAACCTTACCGGAAGAGCTTTCTTAGACCATGCCGGAAGGTTCGGTATAACCGGCGGAATTAAGCTTGGACCTCTTGAAAAGAAAGGTATGCATGATTTCTATAACCTCGATAAGACGAGAATATTAGACGAAAAATATACCGTTTCTATGAAAGATGTCGTAAAGAACATGAAGTTCTAATACTTTAAAAATCGGTGCGCGGATTTTATTAAAAAGTCCGGCGTGCCGGTTTCTGTTTATGACGGGACTATTTTTAAAACTTTTTCGGTTTTTCTGCAGTCCCGCTTATTTTAATTGGATTTTAAGGATTCTTTTACTTTATGAAGATACGTTTTTCCGGTTTATGTATTGTTTTTATTTTTTTCGCTTTATTTAAAGCTGCAGCCTTTCCGTCTCCCGTTTTGTTTACCGGAATACAGGGGACTTTTGCTTTTCCTATTACGATGATTGAAAAGAACTCCGGAACTTTTGTAATAAGTGCTCCCGGCGGCGGAGTTGATGCGGAATTCGGAGTTGGGTTCCGGAAACTTCAAGCGGCTGTTGAGATTTCTTACGCCGGCACTAGAAGCAAAAAACATCTTATTAAGTCTTTTGACTCGGTATCGCTCGGTGCTTGCATATTTTATGAAATAGATAAAGACCTTATTCGGTTTTTTCCGAAATTTCTTGCTCTGCGTCCGGGTGCGGAAGTTGCGCTTAACATATATACCGGTGAGAATGCGTATACGGACAGTCTAAGAGAACGCGGACTTTACGAAAAGATACGCGGTGTCGTTCCCGAATACAGTCTTATTTTTGCAGTCGATTTTCCCGGTCTACTTAATGTGGATTCTCTTGCATTTGTGCCTTTTACTTCCTATGAAGCTATATTTTCAGCCGATACACGCGGCACCGTATTCTCTCAGCATATAGGACTTGGACTTAGACTGTTTTTTAATAAAATTAAAAACTCTGCAAATATAAATATGTTCGAGGAGACCGAACAAACTATTATTC
>CAUUVZ010000017.1:0-39682 GCA_963548875.1 uncultured Treponema sp.
GCATCTACGATGATGAGTTTAGAGCTCAGATCCTTTTTTCATGCTGAGGCCCTGCACTATCCCGGTCATTATGTTGACTAAAACGGGAATTTTCATGTATATTTCAGTTCCCCGTATATAGACGGCAGCTGCTCACTGTCGTTTTGCGTTTTATGCCGGATGCACAGGTATTCAAACGCACAGCTTAATTAGTAGGTATACAAATGAAAACTATTTTCGTAAACGAACAAGAACAGAAGCGCGAATGGTTTCTGATTGATGCGGAAGGAAAACCGCTCGGTCGTGTCGCTTCAAAAATTGCCGCAATTGTACGCGGAAAAACAAAATTCACATTTACTCCCAATCAGAATATGGGAGATTATGTTGTAGTTATAAATGCCGGCAAAGTTGCTCTTTCCGGCGGAAAAGAACAGAAAAAACTTTACTACAAACATACAGGTTTTGTAGGCGGTTTACGCGCTTACACTTTTGAAAAACTTTCAGAAAAGCATCCGGAAGATCCTATCCGTCTGGCAGTAAAAGGAATGCTCCCGTCAGGAAGACTTGGACGCGCAATTCTTGAAAATGTAAAAATTTATGCAGGTGCAGACCATCCGCATAAAGCACAGAATCCCAAACCGCTTGAAGTGTAACAGGAGTTTATGATGGTTAAGAATTTGGCTATTGGTACAGGAAGAAGAAAGACCGCCGTTGCACGCGTTTTTATGCGTGAGGGTTCAGGTAAAATCGTTGTAAACGGTAAGGATATTAAGGAATATTTCAGTTCCGATGAGCAGATTAAAACAGTTCATCAACCTTTGCTTGTTACGTCAAACGACAGTAAATTTGACATTTTGATCAATGTGTACGGAGGAGGAATGAACGGTCAGGCGTCTGCTTGTCTGCACGGTATTTCCCGCGCATTGCTGCAAATTGATCCCGACTGCCGTACATCATTAAAGGCAAACGGTTATCTTACCCGTGATTCCCGTATGGTCGAACGCAAAAAGTTCGGTCAAAAGGGCGCACGCAGAAGATTCCAGTTCAGCAAACGCTAAACTTTGCTTATTTTATCTACAGAGCAAGCTTCATTCGGCCGTATAAAAATTACTGCCGATTCGGGGCTTGCTTTTTTTATTAGAACAATTTATCTCAAAATCGTTAAAGATAATGAGCTGTCCGAAGGTGCGCTTTTTGAAGGCGATAAAGAAGAAGACGTAATAAACGCAGGAATGATATTTCAAGCCGAACGAAAAGCCTATGACTATCTTATGCGCGCAGAACAGAGCCGCTTTATATTGGAACGAAAACTTTCTTCAAAAAACTTTGACGCAAAACATATTTCAGCTGCCTTAGACTATTTGGAAAAAAATGAAATCCTTTCAGACGAACGCTTTGCCCGCGCATGGCTTAACACAAGAAAAGCATCGCATTCGGAAGGAAGAAGTAAACTTGAGCGGGAATTATATACGCGAGGAATATCAAAATATATTGCAGCGGCAGCACTTGATGAATTTTATTCGGAAAATTCGGAAGCATCCTTGTGCCTCCGCGAATATGAGAAATGCAAACGCTTGAACAAAACTTATGAACAAATAGTAAAAAGACTTATTTCCTGCGGTTTTGCATATAAAATGATAAAAAACATTATGAAAAACTGTAAAATGCAAGAAAATCCCGGTCTTGATTGAATTTATGTAAATCTGCAAATGAATTTTAGCCCAAATATAGAGTTTTGAAAAATTTCGCTGTGCTTTCGGCGATGTTCTTCGCTCACTACCGAGTTTGCACCGCAAACTCGCACGCTTAGCCGCAGTCGAGCTCCTCGCTCGAAACGGCACGCACCCGGAACCTCGCCTGCGCATAAATGGCGTTCATTTCAAAACTTCACATTCTATTGGTGCAGGAAAAAGTTGGAAAATTTCTGAGTTTCGGAAAAACTCGAAATTAAGGCTTTCAAATTTATTTTTTTATTATGGATAAAATTTATCAACGGATATATAATAGGTCAAATATCAAGTTTTAAAAGAACTCGACATTTGAACAAATAAACTCGTTCAAAAACTTCGGTTTCGGAACAGATTTAGTGCACATCGGGAGCATTTGATGAAAGCAAATAAATTTGCAATATTGCCGTTAGCTTTATTTTTTTTAGCCTCAAATATCCATGCGCTGAACGTCGATGAAAATGAACTCAGATCGATCGAAAATGATGATGAAACAATCGTTTTTATAAATTATACGGGTCCCTATTCCAAAATCGATTCTTTAGAAAGTATAAAAAGGATTGGAACGAATCTCGGTTCACCTATAACTTCTTCTCTTAACAGAATGATTACTGTAGGTTCACCTGCACGATATTCCGTCATTCATGCAGTAAATGCAAACGAGACCAAAGGTTTTGATGCGGATATTCTTTTAATAGGAAGTGCCGCATCTGTAGACCACATAGACAATTTACGACATATAATCGCCTCTTATCTTTCAGCTGCATATGGCTATACGGAAAAAGACGCAAACACGATAGCAATTTTTGTTACCGTATATAATGCGGTTTACAAAGGAAAAATCGATTCATACAACTCAAAATACAAAAAAATCGTTACGGACAATCTTGACCCTGTAAACTGCGGACTTTCGGTAGATTATAAAGACTGGCCGGGAAAATCACAGATTGTTATTCCTTTATTTGACGCACAAAACGGCGGTTTGAGTACGGTAGAAACGTCTGTTATAAGCGATAATGAAGTCGTAAAACATATGCAGGCTGAAAGCGACAAGGGAATAAGCACTCGCAAGGATATGGTTGACTTAAAAGAACGCGAAGCCGAACAAGCGTCGGAAAGAGCGCAGGAATCGCAAAAGAATGCAGTAATCGAACAGAAAAAAGCAGACGATGAGAGAAGGCAAAATGACCGGCTTAGACAGCAGGCGGAAACCGCTCAAAGAGAAGCGGAAGCCGCAAATAAAAAAGCGGCGGAAAATCCTAATGACGGACAGGCTCAAATAAATGCCCAAAACGCAGAAGAAAAATCAAGACAAAAACAAAACGAATTAACCGAGCATGAAAAAGCTTTAGCTGAACAGGAAGAAAAAGCGCAAAAAGCTCAACAGGAAGCGGCTTATAATCAGGCTATCGCCGATAAAAAAACTTCGGAAGCACAGGAAGAACGCAAAGTAATTGCCGGAGATCAGCAGAGTGTTATCGAACAAGCTATTAAAGATTCGTCTGCGCCCTCCGCATACGGAATGGAACTGACTAACGAATCTTCGATGCTTTCCAGAATCATAAAAATAAATACAAAGACGGGAGCTGTCATAAAAGCTTCACCGGTAGCATATATCCGCAACAGGACAATGTTTTCTGCAGGACAGAATTTTATTGCAGTTGCAGGAGAAAATTCAGGGAACGGAGCGGTTAAACTTGTACTTTTATCACCGGATTCTATGGAAATAGTAAAAGAAAGTGCGGAAACTGTTGCGGAAGATTCCGTTCTTATTCAAGACAACGGGGAATTCTACTGCATCATTCAAGATGGAAGAAACTGGGTGCTTGCAAAATACGGTTCGGATTTAACTTTGAAGCTGAAATCTTCCGTGCCGGTAAAAAGCACTACCCCTGTAACGGTGTCCGATTCTTATATAATCGTAACCGGTGCAAACGGGCAACCGAGACTGTTAAATAAGTCCGATTTGAATATGACCGTTTTTTCGGGCAACGTAAATGACGGCGCAAAATGATTCTAACGGATGAATCGTAATAACGCGGAGGGAGAAGATGTAAAAATCATATTGACTATATGTTAACATGATAAAAAAAATCGTTTATATTATGCGGAATGCATTACAGCTTGAGTTTAATTCCTTGAGCCAAATAAGACAGAGGTTAGGAGTATCCACTATGGCAAACAAAATCACAATCATCGGTGCGGGGCAGGTAGGCTCTACAATCGCTTTTGCTCTTACGCTAAAAAGACTTGCGTCGGAAATAGTATTAATCGACATCGCAAAAGACAGAGCAATGGGCGAAGCTATGGATATACGGCAAGGAACGCCTTTCATAGGTTCCGTATATGTACATGACGGAGACTATTCAGATGCGAAAGGCTCCGATATTGTAATTTTATCTTCAGGCGTTGCAAGAAAACCGGGACAATCCCGTCTTGACCTCGCACAGACAAATGTCAACATTACAAAATCAATAATACCTGAAATAACTAAATCCGCACCGGACGCAATTTACGTAATTGTTGCAAATCCGGTAGATATTCTGACTTATCAGTTTGCTAAAACTTCGGGAATCGCTGCGAATAAAATACTCGGAACAGGAACGATGCTTGACACAGCCCGCTTCCGCGCACGTATTGCGGAAACATATAAGGTTGCCCAGACAAACGTACACGGATACGTTTTCGGAGAACACGGCGACTCGTCTTTTGTGCCGTGGTCTCTTGCAAGTATTTCTTCAATTCCGGTAGATGAATATGCCAATGCCTTCAAAGGGGGAAAACTTCCGAATCTTAAACATGACGATGTTGAAGAATATATACGAAAATCCGGCGGAATAATTATTGCTGCAAAAAAATGCACAAACTATGCTATAGGAATTACAACGGCATCTCTTTGCGAAGTGCTTTCGTTTAAAACTCCGTCCGTGCAGACTGTTTCTTCCATGCTTACAGGCGAATACGGCATAGATGATGTGTGTTTAAGTATTCCTGCAACAGTTTCAAGTGACGGTATAACAGGGCATATCGTAACGCCGATTACCGATGATGAAGTAAAATCATTAAAACACAGTGCAGACTGTCTAAAAGACGTAATAAAACAGCTTCAGTTCTAAAACCGTATAAAATAAAACCGGTAAAGGCGGCAAATTGATTTGTATGCCGCCGAAACTTTTTTTTCTAGGAGATTTGTGTCTTATGGAGAATTTCAGAATAGAACATGATTCTATGGGGGAAGTCAAAGTTCCGTCCGACAAATATTGGGCAGCTCAAACAGAGCGCAGCCGCGGGAACTTTAAAATCGGCATTGGAACGGAAACTATGCCGCGTGAAATAACAAAGGCTTTCGGCTACTTAAAAAAAGCAGCCGCAAGGGCAAATAACGCGCTCAAGCCGGAAAAAATGACTTCAGAAAAACTTGCTGCAATCGAAAAAGCGTGCGACGAAGTTATTTCAGGTTCTTTGGACGAACATTTTCCGCTTGTCGTATGGCAGACAGGAAGCGGCACACAATCCAATATGAATTCAAATGAAGTAATTGCGAACCGAGGAAACGAAATTGCAGGTTCAAAACTTCTTCACCCGAATGACGATATAAACATGAGTCAATCGAGCAATGATACATTCCCAACTGCCCTTCATATCTCCGCCGTTATGGAGCTTGAAGACAAACTGTTTCCTGCAACAGATATTCTTGTAAACACGTTCAAGAAACTTGAAAAAGACAATGAAGGAATTGTAAAAAGCGGTCGTACGCATTTGCAGGATGCTGTTCCGATTCAATTTTCGCAGGAAATATCCGGCTGGAGAACGAGTCTTGAGCGCGACAAAGAAATGCTTGCCTCTTCTTTGCCGTATTTGAAACAGCTTGCGCTCGGCGGAACGGCGGTAGGTACAGGGCTTAATGCGCCAAAGGGATTTGACGTAAAAGTTGCAGAAGAAGTTTCAAAATTAACGGGAAAAGACTTTATAACCGCACCGAATAAGTTTCATGCGCTAACAAGTAAAGACGAAATCGTTTTTGCTCATGGAGCCGTAAAAGCGCTTGCCTGCGATATGATGAAAATTGCAAATGATGTACGCTGGCTTGCGTCCGGACCGAGAGACGGTCTTGGCGAAATACGTATACCGGAGAACGAACCGGGCTCTTCCATAATGCCCGGAAAAGTAAACCCGACTCAGTGCGAAGCCGTAACGATGGTCGCAGTTCAAGTTATGGGAAACGATACGGCAATATCGGTCGCGGCAAGTCAGGGGAATTTTGAATTAAATGTATTTATGCCCGTAATTGCATATAATTTTATTCAGTCCGTACGGCTTCTTGCAGAAGCAATTATTTCTTTTAATGATAATTGCGCAGTCGGAATCAAAGCCGATAAAGAAAAAATGCACTTCAATCTTTACAATTCTCTCATGCTTGTAACGGCACTAAACCCTTACATAGGATATGAGAACGCTGAAAAAACCGCACACAAAGCCTTTAATGAGAATATTTCTCTAAAAGACGCTTGCGTAGGGCTTGGATTCCTCACTGCAGAAAAGTTTGATGAGTTTTTTCATCCGGAAGAAATGGCGGGAGTAAAAAATGGAAAATAATACGACTTATGCGTATTTTCCGGGTTGTACGCTCAAAAACAAGGCAAAAGAGCTTGACGTATATGCGCGGACATCTGCCGAATGTTTAGGTTTTTCGCTTGCAGAAATTCCTGAATGGCAATGCTGCGGAGGAACTTATCCGCTGGCAAAAGATGAAATTGCGACAAAACTTTCATCCGTGCGTGCGCTTTCCGACGCTCAAAAAGCCGGACAGGATTTAGTAACGATATGTTCCGCCTGCTACAATGTTATAAAGCAAGTCAACAATGATATTCAAACGGATGATAATATCGCGTTAAAGGTGAACAATTATCTTAAAACAGACGGAATCGAATATCACGGAGAGACAAAAGTTCTTCATTTTCTCGAAGTGCTTCGCGACAAAATAGGCTGGGCAAATGTAAAAGCAGCGGTAAAAAATCCGTTCACCGGTAGAAAAATCGGAGCGTATTACGGCTGCCTTCTTTTACGCCCGGCGAAAGTTCTGCAATTCGATGATCCCGAAAATCCGCAAATACTTGAAGATTTTATAAAAGCTATAGGCGGAACTCCGGTGATATATTCGCTTAGGAACGAGTGCTGCGGTGCATATACAATGTTTGACGATGAAAATATTCCTAAAAAACGCGCAGCGGCAATTCTTGAAAATGCAAAAAATCAAAAAGCGGATTTTCTTGTAACAAGCTGCCCGCTTTGCCGCTACAATCTTGAAAAAAATAAGGGCGCAAGCGGAATGGACGTTGTATATTTTACGGAACTTCTTGCTGAAGCACTCGGTGTAAAAGAATCTCTCAAGGAGGCGGTAAATGCTTAAAAGCGAGATAGACCAAATCAAGGAAGAAATTCTCCTTATAAGCGGCGCAAATCCAAAAAAATGTATGGTATGCGGAAAATGCTCGGGAACTTGTCCGAATTATGATGAAATGGAATATCATCCGCATCAATTCGTACAAATGGCGGAAACAGGTGATATAGAGAGAATGCTTTCATCAAAATCAATATACAAATGCCTTTCATGTTTTGCTTGTCTTGAACGCTGTCCGCGTCAAGTTGAGCCTGCAAAAATAATAGAAGCGGTTCGTATGGTTGTTGAACGTCAGAGAGGTGCTCATCATCTCGACTCGGATTCCGTTCCCGAATACCTTGACGCGGATATGCCGCAGCAGGCAATTGTCAGTGCATTCAGAAAATATCGAAAATAAGGAGTGACATATGGAAAGAATAGGTGTTTTCGTGTGCCACTGCGGCACTAATATAGCAGGTACTGTTGACGTAAAAAAAGTTGCTGAAGAACTCGGTAAGGTGGACGGCGTTGTATATTCGACGGACTATACCTATATGTGTTCTTCCGCCGGTCAAAAAATGATTGAAGACCGCATAAAAGACGATAAACTTACCGGAGTGGTTTTGTGTTCATGCTCACCGCGTATGCATGAAAAAACTTTCAGAGGATGTGCGGAACGAGCCGGCTTGAACCCGTTTAAAGTCGAAATTGCGAATATCCGCGAACAAACTTCATGGGTTACAAAAGATATGGCGATTGCAACGGAAAAAGCAATCGCGCTTGGAAAGGCGGCGGTTGCAAAAGCAATTCTTGATATGCCTCTCATAGAAGGCGAAACTCCGATGACAAAACGTGCGCTTGTAATTGGAGGTGGAATTGCCGGCATAACAGCCGCTTTGGATATAGCTGATGCAGGTTTTCCGGTAGATATTGTAGAAAGAAATCCTACTATAGGCGGAAAAATGGCGCAGCTCGATAAGACCTTCCCTACCCTTGACTGCGCATCGTGTATCGTAACACCTAAAATGACGGAAGTATCGCAAAATCCGAATATACGAATTCTTTCATTCAGCGAAGTTACGGACGTTAAAGGTTATGTAGGAAATTTCAGCGTAAAAATCAAACGTAAAGCAAGATTTGTCGATGAAACAAAATGTACGGGCTGCGGATTGTGCGTTGAAAAATGTCCGATGAAAAAAGTCCCCAACGACTTTAACTTAAATTTAAATACCAAGCCTGCCGTATTCATTCCGTTTGCGCAGGCTGTGCCTAAAATTGCGACAATAGATCCTGCATACTGTCTTCACATAAAAGCGATGGCAAACGGAAAAGATAACGTATGCGGAATGTGTGAAAAAGTCTGCGGCGTAGGTGCAATCGATTATCACTCAAAAGATAAGGAAATTGAAGAAAGATACGGCGCAATCGTTGTAGCAACAGGTTATAATCCGATTGATCTTAAAAAGTTTGACGAATACGCATATTCACAGAGCAAAGATGTTGTATCTTCTCTTGAATTTGAGCGTTTATGCAATGCGGCAGGCCCTACAAACGGAACGTTGCTTCGCCCGTCAGACGGTAAACATCCCAAAACAATCGTTTTTATACAATGTGTCGGAAGCCGCTGTTCTGCAGATTCAACCAAGGGACATGAATATTGTTCCAAAGTCTGCTGTATGTACACTGCAAAACACGCGATTCTTACAAGAGACCACTATCCCGACACGGAATGCTACGTGTTCTATATTGATGTTAGAACGCCCGGAAAGAACTTTGATGAATTCTACCGGCGCGCAGTGGAACAATACGGAGTTCACTATATAAAAGGAATGGTCGGAAAAGTTGTTCCGCAGGCAGACGGTTCACTTGATGTGCAGGGATCGGATTTGATTTTAAACAGACAGGTGCATATTAAAGCCGATATGGTTGTTCTTGCAGCTTCAATAGAGGCGGATAAATCTGCGCGCCCGCTTGCAACTATGCTCACGACTTCTATGGACAATAACGACTTTTTCCTTGAAGCACACGCAAAACTCCGTCCTGTTGAAAGTCCTACAGCCGGAATATTCCTTGCAGGCTGCTGTCAAGGTCCGAAAGATATTCCCGAAACGGTTGCGCAATCATCCGGAGCTGCAGCAAAGGCAATTTGTCTGCTTGTAAAAGATAAACTCAAAAACGATCCGTGTACTGCTCATCCTGATGAAAATATGTGCAACGGCTGCAGCCAATGCGAACTTGTCTGTCCTTACGGAGCAATTTCCTATATCGATAAAGATTTCAGAGGCCCTAACAGAACGACGGTTACGCGGCGTATTTCACAAGTCAACGCGGCAATGTGCCACGGCTGCGGTGCCTGTACGGTTGCCTGCCCGTCCGGAGCGATGGATCTGCACGGTTTCAGCAATAAACAAATCCTTGCGGAGGTTGATGCTATATGTCTGTAGAAAATATAAATCCGAACTGGACGCCTAAAGTCGTTGCGTTCTGCTGCAACTGGTGTTCATACGCGGGAGCAGATCTTGCCGGAAACAACCGTTTGGAATATCCGGCGAACGTAAAAATTATCAGAATTCCGTGTTCATGCAGGCTAAACCCGCTTTTCATACTGCGTGCATTCCAGCGCGGTGCGGACGGAGTAATACTTTGCGGATGCCACCCTGGAGACTGTCATTATTCTACCGGCAATTATTTTGCGCGGCGGCGTATGACGCTTTTGTTTTCTATGCTGTCCTTTCTTGGAATAGAAAAGGCGCGGACAAGAGTTGAATGGTGTTCAGCCGCAGAAGGTGTAAGGTTTGCGGAAATCATTACGGATTTTGTAGAAAAAATCAAAGTGCTTGGAGAAAACAAACGTTTGGAGGACTTACGATGCAAACCGACAAAATAACAAGTCAACTTATTGAACGCGCAAAATCTCTGCTCAGTGAAGGAAAAATACAGCGCGTTGTAGGTTGGAGGAAAGGTCTTTTTGATTACGATATAAGTCCGTCAACTTTTTCGACTGCCGAAGATCTTGAAAAAAATTTCGTATATAACGAATGGTGCGGCGCAAATCTTTCAAAATATCTTGTAAAACTCACTCGCGATATTGAGGTAAAGAAAAGCACCGTCAGAACTGCAAACAATATGGCAAAGCAGCGCGATCCGAATGCAGTCGAAACTCCGATTCCGCAGGAAAAACTTTTGGTTTTTCTGAAGCCTTGCGACACATACAGTTTTACGGAATTGTTAAAAGAACACCGCATTACAAGAAACGATGTTTATGTAATTGCCGTTTCCTGCGACGGAATGAAAGATCCGGATAAAAAAGAAATCTCGGAGCGGTGTCTTGTCTGCAAGAGCAAAAAGCACGTAACTTACGATGAGCTTATCGGCGAAGAAGGCGAAGTTTTGGATTCAAAGCGTTTTGATGAAGTTGCAAAACTTGAAGCGATGACGGAAGAAGAACGCTTCAGCTTTTGGCAGAATGAACTTTCACGCTGCATAAGATGCAACGCCTGCCGCGATATTTGCCCTGCCTGCACCTGCGAAAAATGCGTATTTGACAACAATAACCTCTACACTTCGCAGAAAGTTGCGGCAAACAACTTTGAAGAAAGTTTGTATCACATCATACGCGCATGGCACGTAGCCGGCAGATGTACGGATTGCGGAGAATGTTCAAGAGTGTGTCCGCAAAGTATTCCGCTCCATTTACTGAACCGGAAGTTTGCAAAAGACATAAACGAACTTTACGGTCCTTACATTGCAGGAAGCGACATGGAAACAAAACCTCCAATGTTGACATTCCTTACGGACGATGCGGAACCTAGCATAGTATACGAACGAGACGGAGGTAACCGATAATGCTTTCAATTCCTGTAGAAAAAATTGATTCATTGTTTGAACTTTTAAGCTCAAAAGGGCCTCTGTATATTCCTGTAAAGGATAATACCGGCAAGTCCAATTTCCAAAAATGGGAAAAGAATACGAAAATGAGCGATGCGCTTAGGACGCTCCGTTCCGCAAAGGATTTCTTTTTGCCCAAAATCGAGCACATGGTAAACCTGAAAATGGAAGGTCAAAAAGTTACCGTAGAAGACCCGCGCAAGGAATTGGACGATTTTATAATTTTTGGAGTACGGGCTTGCGATGCTGCAAGTTTTAATCTTGTAGATGCGGTATATCTTAATATGCCGCCGACGGATACATATTACAAAAACCGCAGAGACCATGCCACCGTAGTAACGCTCGCCTGCGGAGAACCTGAACAAACTTGCTTTTGCAGTACGTATAAAATCGATGCGGCGGAACCTGCAGGGGATGTTTCCGCGTGGCTTACCGACGGAAAATATTTCTTTCAAGCAAATACGGAAAAGGGAAAGAAATTTATAGAATCCGCAGGAAGTCTGCTTTCCGAAAGCGACAATAAACCTGTAGAAACTTTAAAGAAATCAATAAGAGACAAAATCGAAAAACTGCCCTTCGCTCATTTGGATCTATCAAAATGGGTCGGCAAGGATATGCTTAAGATTTTCAATTCTAAAATATGGGAATCCGTGTCCGAACCGTGTTTAGGCTGCGGTACCTGTACTTATGTCTGTCCTACCTGTATGTGCTTCGATGTCCGCGATTTTGATACCGGAAACGGAATAAAACAATTCCGCTGCTGGGATTCGTGTATGCATTCGGATTTTACGCAAATGGCTGCCGAAAATCCGCGTCATACGCAAAAAGAAAGATCCCGCCAGCGTTTTATGCACAAACTTATTTATTATCCGTTGGCGCATGACGACAATTTCCTTTGCGTCGGATGCGGACGCTGCCTTGAAAGCTGTCCTATAAACATGAACATCGTAAAAGTCATAAAGATGTACAATGAACAGCCGGAAGAGCAAAAGGAAGGAGGAAACTGATGGAAAAAGAATCGTTTATTCCTTATGTCGGAAAAATCATAGACATAAGAGAAGAAACTTCCGACGTAAAATCATTTAAGGTAGTCGGGCTTGACGGCAAAAAACTTTTCTATCACATACCCGGACAGTGCGCAATGTTGATAGTGCCGGGCGTAGGAGAATCGATGATTTCCATAACTTCGTCTCCTACTGTTGAAGAATATCAGGAATTTTCAATAAAACGCTGCGGAACCGTTACAACATGGCTTCACAATGCGGAGCCGGGACAGGAAATTGCTATACGCGGCCCAATCGGCAACGGATTTCCGGTAGATACTGAATTTAAAGGAAAAGACATACTCGTTATTGCCGGCGGTATCGGAGTAGCTCCGGTTCACTGCGTAGTTGACTATATGCTTGCCAAACGCAGCGATTACGGAAAGATTCAAGTTATTTACGGAGCGCGCTCCAAGCAGGATTTGGTTAAACTCGATCAAATTCAAAACGAATGGATGAAAGCGCCGAATACGGAAATCAACCTTACGATAGACAGACCGCAGGACGACTGGGACGGGCACGTGGGTTTTGTTCCGCCTTACGTAACGGAATTAAATCCCGATACGGGAATGACCGTAATTATG
Organism: uncultured Treponema sp.; assembly: GCA_963548875.1. GTDB lineage: Bacteria > Spirochaetota > Spirochaetia > Treponematales > Treponemataceae > Treponema_D. The sequence continues at coordinate 12,602 of CAUUVZ010000017.1, forward strand.
TGCGGCCCGCCGATACTCATTCACATGTCGCTGGACAATCTCAAAAAATTGGGATTTAAAGACACACAAGTCTTTACAACGATGGAAATGAGAATGAAATGCGGCATAGGTAAATGCGGCAGATGTAATATCGGTGATAAATTTGTCTGTAAAGACGGCCCCGTATTCAGCTTTGATCAGCTAAGTGCTCTGCCGCCGGAATACTAAGTAAGCCTGCTCTGAAACTTACGCTTCGGAGCAAGTCGGCTTTTGTTGGTTATTTATTTTAGTTTTTAGGAGATTATATGAACGATACAAAGATGGCAACGATATATCTTTTCGGAAAAAAATACGAAGTTCCGGCGGAACTTACGGTTATGACCGCAATGGAATACGCAGGTTATCAGTTAAAGCGTGGCTGCGGATGCCGTAACGGATTTTGCGGTGCCTGTGCCACAATTTACCGCATAAAGGGTAAAAATCAGCTTCAAACCTGTCTTGCCTGTCAAAAGAAAGTTGAAGACGGAATGTTTATTGCAACGCTTCCGTTCTTTCCGCTTGTAAAACAAGTTTATGAAATTACAAAAGTAACACCCGAACAGTCTGTAATGATGCAGCTTTATCCTGAAATCTATTCATGTGTAGGCTGCAATGCCTGTACGCGCGCCTGTCCGCAGGAACTTAAAACTATGCAGTACATCGCTTATGCGCAGCGCGGAGATTTCCAAAAGTGCGCCGACCTTTCATTTGACTGCGTAATGTGCGGAATATGTTCTTCCCGCTGCCCTGCCGGAATAAGTCATCCGCAGGTTGCGGAACTTGCGCGGCGGCTAAACGGAAGATATTTGCAGCCTAAATCACAGCATCTTATCGACAGAGTAAACGAAATAAACGAAGGCAAATGCGAAGAGTTGATTCAGCAGCTTATGCAAAAACCGCTTGCAGAAATCAAAGAACTTTACAACACCCGTGAAATCGAAAAATAAGGGAGATATTTATGTACGGAAATGAATTGGATGAATTGGCAAAGGTCGTTTCCGACCGCCGCGAAGAAAACCTTAAATTTGAACACGCGCGACTTACAGCAGATGAAAAAGATGCGCTTTTAAAAGAATATCATCCCGATAGAATTGAATCTCAATTCACCAAACTTAAAATCGGGCCTAACAAAGGAGAAAAAGCTCCTCTGGAGCTTGCAGCTATGCTTGAAGCAAAACCGCGCATAGATCCGTCCCGTATAGATCTTTCCCGCGCGGATTACGAAACCGACGTTCTGGTAATCGGCGGAGGCGGAGCCGGAACGTCCGCCGCAATAGAAGCGAATAATGCCGGCGCAAAAGTGCTTCTTGTTACAAAACTTCGTGTAGGGGACGCAAATACGATGATGGCGGAAGGCGGTATACAGGCTGCCGATAAGCCGAACGATTCTCCTGCACAGCATTATCTTGACGCTTTCGGCGGCGGGCACTTTGACGGAAAGCCCGAACTTGTATACACGCTTGTTACAAAAGCGCCGGAGACAATCGAATGGCTCAATGAGCTGGGTGTAGAATTCGATAAAGAGGCGGACGGTACAATGGTAACCACACACGGAGGCGGAACCAGCCGTAAAAGAATGCACGCCTGCAAAGATTACTCCGGTGCGGAAATTATGCGCACTCTCCGCGATGAAGTTTTTAACCGTCCGGATCAAATCACGGTCGTAGATTTTACTTCGGCAATCGAAATAATAAAGGACGAACACGGGAATGCGGCAGGCGCGGTTCTTGTAAATATGGAAACCGAAGAAGTAAAAATCGCCCGTGCAAAAATCGTAATAATTGCAACCGGAGGAGCAGGAAGAATGCACTATCAGGGCTTTCCGACGTCAAACCATTACGGTGCAACGGCGGACGGTCTTGTAATGGCTTACCGTGCAGGCGCAAAACTGATGTATCAGGATTCGCTTCAATATCATCCTACGGGAGCCGCTTATCCGTCCCAGATTCTCGGTAAACTGGTAACGGAAAAAGTCCGTTCTCTCGGTGCAAAACTTATCAACAATAAGGGAGATGTATATATTCATCCTCTTGAAACGCGCGACGTAAACGCATCCGGAATTATACGTGAATGCAAAAACGATAGAGGAATCGATACGGGAATAGGCGGAAAAGCAGTCTGGCTTGATACTCCGATGATTGAAATCATTCACGGCGAAGGCACTATCTTAAAACGAATTCCCGCAATGTATAATATGTTTATAAAGTACGGAATCGATATAAGAAAAGAGCCTATTTTGGTTTATCCTACCCTGCACTATCAAAACGGCGGCGTTGAAATAGACAAAGATTGTCTTACAAATATTCCGAATCTGCTTGTAGCAGGAGAAGCCTCAGGCGGTGTTCACGGCACAAACAGACTTATGGGCAACTCTCTGCTGGACGTTGTCGTATTCGGTCGTCAAGCGGGACAAAGTGCGGGAAGACTTTTCAAAAACGTAAAAGCTGCAAAGAATTTGAGCTTGCAGCACGTGGCGGATTTTGAAAAAGAAAGAGAAAAAGCGGGAATAAAAGAAGATACAATTTCTCCTATGCTTCTTCCGCATTACACATGGGGAAACCCCGAATTCGATAAAGAAATCCCGGGTGCAACAAAATAACCGGTCCGAAAACACGGAATACTTGTTCATTGCATTTTCTCAATCGTTGACAAGTATTCCGCACAGACTGTATAATTTTTATTCATAATTCCATATAGACAAAAAGTCTCTGGGGGCAATCTATGATTTTATTTAACGGACTTCTTTCCATTAAAGCCGTAACTTTCCTTATGTTTTCAATATTCGCAATTATGATGCTGGGATATGCACTGGGACGAATTACTGTAAAAGGAATTGAACTCGGAACTGCCGGTGTTTTTATAGTCGCACTTCTTTACGGATGTTTTTTTTATCACAATCTCGATCGTCATCTCACGGTAAAAACCGTACAATTTACAACGAATGCGCTCAAAATTATAGAAAATTTGGGACTTATACTTTTCGTTTCGGCGGTAGGTTTTATCGCAGGTCCGAAATTCTTCGGAAATCTGAAAAAGAATTTCAAAAGCTATGTACTTTTAGGACTTTTAATAATAGTTTTCGGCGGAATAGCTTGCACAATCTGCATATTCATTGAAAGAGCAATCAATACGAACCTAACATCAGACGAAATAACCGCTATGATTGTAGGAATTTTCTCGGGCGCACTCACATCCACACCGGCTTTCAGCGCATCAAAAGAAGCCGTAGGAGCGGAACTTGAATCCATTGTCTCCGTAGGATACGGAATTGCATATCTTTACGGTGTAATAGGCGTTGTTCTTTTCGTGCAAATAGTACCCAAACTTTTAGGCGCGAATATGGAAGAAGAGCGGAGAAAATTGGTCGCCGCAGAAGAAAGCGCAAAAAAACAGCTTCCGTCAAATCTTATTGAAATGGATGCATTCGGCTTTTTTGCAATCGTTGACAAGTATTCTGCACAGACTGTATAATTTTCTACTATAATTAAGCCTGTTCGATAGCAAACTTATCGAAGAGAGCTGTATCCATACAGACAAAAAATATTACCGGTATATTTTAAAACTGGTAATATTTTCATTATCAAAATAAGGAGTATATTATGAGTATAGTTTCTTTTCTTGGATTGAATAGTATCGCCAGCATATTGGAATCCATTATGATTTTATGTTTTGGAATTTCTTGGCCGCTGTCCATAATACGTTCAATCCGTTCAAAATCAACTAAAGGAAAAAGCTCGCTGTTTATGTGCTTTATATGCTTTGGATATATATGTGGAATTATATCTAAAATAATGACCCATAATTATAATCTGGCATTCTGGTTTTATATACCAAACATAATCATGGTGAGCACTGATATATGTATCTACTTTCGTAATAAAAAACTAGAAAATAAATCCGGTTTATAAAAATATTTTTAGGTTCTGTGAAGTATCACAATTTTTCGCTTACGATGACCGGCGGATGTCTTATTACAGCCTTGTTGTTCGGACACTTCGGTCATATAGGAAGAATATCGATTATGCCGACAACGGCAACGCTCAAAATATGCAGAGAGCTGGGACTTGCGCTTTTTTTACTCGGTGCAGGAGTTTCGGGCGGTGCAAATTTTGTAAAATATTTCAAGCCTGTCTACTTCCTCTACGGAATGGTTATAACGACATTACCGATGATAGCAGGATATTTCTTTGCCCGATATGTGCTTAAACTTGCGTTGCTGAACAATCTCGGCTCAATCACGGGCGGAATGACTTCCACTCCCGCACTCGGCACGCTTATCCACGTTGCCAAAACGGAAGATGCGGCGGCGGCATACGCTTGTACTTATCCTATTGCACTGATTTCTGTAGTACTCGTAAGCCAGCTTATAATAATATTTTTATAGGTTAAATTTCGAGTTTTTCCGAAACTCGAAATTTTCCAACTTTTTCCTGCACCAATAGAATGTAAAGTTTTGAAATGAACGCCATTTATGCGCAGGCGAGGTTCCGGCTGCGTGCCGTTTCGAGCGAGGAGCTCGACTGCGGCTAAGCGGACGGAACATAGCCGAAAGCACAGCGAAGTTTTTCAAAACTCGACATTTGGGCTTATAAATTATAAAATAACTTGCCGGGTAAAACCGGCATAAACTTTTTTTTATAAAGAAACATTCTGGCGAACCGGTATCTATGTAAGATGCCGCCTAAGCCTGAATGCAGTACGTTTTTCCGCCGCCTTTTTATGCAGTCTCAATCAATCCCTTTTCCGCAAGCGCAATAAGAATTTTATCCGTAATCTGTTCCGGAGTTAAATTTCCTGTATCGATAACAAGTTCCGCCGCATCCTCATAGCAGGTATTGTCTATTCCGTAAAGTTTTTTATAACGCGCAGTATCTTCACCGTCGCGCATGAGAGTAAAATCCTTAATATTTTTAAAATCTCCTCCCTCACGGTTAAGAATGCGTCGGGCACGTAAATCCTCATCTGCAAGCAAATACACTTTTAAATCGGCATCATCAAGCATCCAAATTGCAAGCCGGCTTCCTAAAACACAAGATTCCTTTTTTGCAAGCGCGACTTGCCGCGTATCAACTTCACGGTCGTAACTGTCGTCATCATGCGCATTCAAAATAACTTCCGAAAGCGTCATACCTTTTTCTTCGGCAAGCTGCCTGAAAGTAAAATTTATCAGCTTGACTTTAAGCCGCTCTGCAAGCAGAGAACTTACAGTCGTATTTCCGCAGCCGGACTTTCCGCTTATTGCAACGCGCACTTCCTTACCGTCCGCAAGTTTATATTCCGTCATTCGATATTCCTCGCTTGTTCACGTATATTTTCCAACGCATTTTTTGCATTGATAACAGCTTCACCAATCTCCGGAAATTGATTTTTACTTCCAATCGTATTGATTTCACGGTTTATTTCCTGACAAATAAAATCCATCTTTTTTCCGGGCGCAGGATTTTCTTTCATTTCAATCCGCAATGCGCTAAGATGACTGAAAAGACGAACGATTTCTTCATTTATGGTGTATTTTACAAGCATCGCGGCAGTTTCCGTTAAAATTCTCTGCTCATCGATATGCTCGCCCAAAAGCTCATGGAATTTTGAAAGGATTTGCTCTTTGAATTTATTTTCCATCTCCGACTGTTGAGATTTAAAAAGAGATGCACAGTTATCGAGCGTTTCAAGATGCAAAAGAATATCTTTATAAAGATTTTGCCCCTCACGCAATCTGTCGACAGTAAATTGATTCAGCGCATCTTCAAAAACTTTTTCAATCATCACCCAATATGACTCCGCATCGTATTCTTTTTCAACATTCAGAATTCCCGGCTGAGCAATGACGACGGAAAACGGCACAGCCTCATACTGCATACCGAGCACTTCCGCGACATCTTTAAGTGCCGCCGAATAAGCTTTTGCGGCGTCTATGTCTGCACGGATTTTTACGGCGGATTTCCGTTCTTTTATGCGGATTCCGACATCAACCTTTCCGCGCAATACTTTTTTTGCAACTGCAGCACGTATTCTCCGTTCCAGCGAATTCAAATACGGCGGCAAATTTACGCTCAAATCCAAAAAACGGGAATTAAGTGCTCGAATCTCAACCGAAATATCCGCTTCGTCGGTCGACGCTTCCTTGTAAGAATATCCTGTCATGCTGGTCATGTTTTATCCTTCTTTAGTAATCCGATTTTTATCTTTGCTCCCATACCGCCTGATTTTAAATCTCAACGGATAAACATTGCGTCTCCGTAGGAAAAAAAACGGTATCGGTGCGCTACGGCGTTTTTGTACGCGGCAAGAATGTTTTCCCGTCCGGCAAAAGCGCTTACGAGCATTAGCAGCGTTGATTCGGGCGTGTGAAAGTTCGTAAACATTTGGTCAACGACTTTGAATTTAAAGCCCGGATACATAAAAATGCGTGTCGCACCCGCACCCGAACGAACGGTTCCGTCTTCAGCGGCGGCGGATTCAAGCGTGCGGACGCTCGTTGTTCCCACGGCAAGAATCGGACGCTTCTCTTTTTTTGCGCGGTTTATTTTTTCCGCCGCTTCTTCGGGAATCGTAAAAACTTCTTCGTGCATTTTATGGTCTTCGATATTGTCTTCGCGCACGGGAAGAAAAGTTCCAAGCCCGACGTGGAGCGTAAGCCATGCAAAATCTATTCCGCCCGCTTTGAGGCGTTCAAGCATTTCGCCGGTAAAATGAAGCCCTGCAGTCGGGCAGGCGGCACTTCCCGTATCGGAAGCGTACACGTTTTGATACCGCTCCCCGTCTTCGGCGCAATCGTCACGTTTTATGTACGGCGGCAGCGGAATATGCCCGTTTTGCTCAAACCATTTTTCCGTAACGGGAAAGTCAAAACGCACCGTGCGGATTTCCGTACCGGCATTTCCCGTCCGCTCTACGATCGTTCCTATGGTGCCGTCGGGAAAGGCATAGCGCATTCCGGGTTTTTGCTTTTTTGCATTGTGTACAAGCGCATCCCATTCGTCTCCCGTAAAAGTCCTCTTATTCAAAAAGATGAATTCCTGACTTCTTCCCGTCGATTCTTTTATCGCATAACAGCGGGCGCGGCGAACACGAGAATTATTGAACACCATCAGAGTCCCCGTCTCAATGAGAGACGGCAAATCTTCCATGCGGTGATGTTCAACGGTGCCGCTTACCCTGTCTAAAAGCATGAGTTTGTCTTCACCGCGTATTTTTGACGGCTCTTGCGCAATCAAATCTTCGGGTAAATCAAAATAAAAGTCTTTCCTCAGCATTTTTATCGTTCCTTGAAAGGGGAATTAAGCCCAAATGCGCGTACGCTTTGTCCGTTACCATGCGCCCCTTGGGCGTGCGCTGCAAAAATCCGCACTGAATTAAATACGGCTCGTAATAGTCTTCAAGCGTATCGAGCGATTCTCCGATTGAAATGGCGAGCGTTTCCGCTCCGACCGGTCCTCCGCCGAAATTATTGATAATCGAAAGGAGAATCTCGCGGTCGTACCGCTCAAGTCCCATTCCGTCGATTTCCAGACGTTTTAAGCCTTCTTCAACAACGTCGCGGCTGATACTGCGCTTGCCCGAGACTTCCGCAAAATCACGCATACGGCGTAAAACGCGGTTTGCAACACGTGGCGTTCCGCGTGCGCACTGTCCCATCAAAAGAGCTGCGTCGTCGTCAACCGTGCACTCAAGCAAAGCGGCTGAACGGCGGATGATACCGGACAAGTCTTCTTTCGTGTAATAATCGAACCGCTGAATGATACCGAAGCGGCTCCTAAGCGGACTTGCGACGGTTCCCGCTTTTGTCGTCGCGCCGACCAGCGTAAATTTCGGAATGGGAATGCGGACGGTTCTTGCGGCAGCCCCCTGCCCGATTACCCAGTCAAGCTCGTAATCTTCCATCGCGATATAGAGCATTTCTTCTATCGTATGTTTTAAGCGGTGTATTTCATCGATAAAAAACACCGTCCCTTCCGAAATTGTCGAAAGTATTCCCGCCAAATCCTTGGGTTTTTCGAGGACGGGCGCGCTCGTAATCTTAAAATCCGCTCCGAGTTCATGCGCGGCAATCTGCGCGACGGTTGTTTTTCCGAGTCCCGGCGGTCCCATAAGAAAAAGATGATCCAACGGTTCCCGCCGCTTCCGCGCAGCGTTGATAAATACGCTTAAATTCTCTTTTACTTTATCCTGCCCGATAAATTCCGAAAGCCGCTTGGGACGGAGACTGACTCCTTTTTCCGCGTTATCGTCGTCATCGGGAAACGGTTCTTCCGAGCGGACGATGTGCGTAAACTCGTCGTTTTTTACGCGCTCAAAGCTGCCTGCGTCAAAAGCATTTCCGGATTTTGCAAAACTCATTGCGCCATCTCCACGAGCGATTTTTTAAATACAATATCTTCTTTTTCCGTGCGCGATTTTTTTTCAAACGCCGGGTCGGAAGCAAGCTGCAAGACGATTTTTGAAACGGCGTCGGCGCACAATGCGCGCTCATATCCCATCGAACAAAGCGAATCTATAACGACTGCGTATTCGCCGGTCTGCGATGTTTGGGCAACGGAAGAACCGGATTGAGGCAGCGTCAACTTTCCTTTGAGAGTGAGCATCATCTTTGCGGCGGTCTTTTTTCCGATTCCGTTGATTTTTTCAAGAACATCAAGATTTCCCGCATCAAGCGCGGAAATAAGCTGCGACGCCGAAACGCCGCTCATAATTTTTATCGCACCTTTTGCGCCGATTCCGTCAACTTTCAACAAGTCGAAAAACAAATCGCGCTCTTCTTTGCGGGCAAAACCGTACAAGTCCATGCCGTTTTCCGTGTGGCTGAGCCATGTAAAAACCCGCGCATCCAGTCCGATTGCCGGAAATTCGTCGAGACAGACGTCCGGAACGGTAATCGCCCATTCAACTCCGTGCGTGTCTATATATATTTGTTTCGGAAATTTGCCGGTAACGGTGCCGGAGATACTGTTGAACATGGGCGGATTATATCAGAATGCCGCAGAATAATGAAGATGAGTTACGGCTCCGGCAAGCGCATCGGCGGCGTGATCGGGCTTAGGTTCGGTTTGAAGATTCAAAATAAGTTTTACATATTTTTCCACGAGCACTTTATCCGCCTGTGCGCCGCCTGTAACGGCAAGTTTTATCTGATTCGGCTTATATTCAAACAGAGGAATTGCATTTTGCGCAAGACAGAGCGTCGCCACTCCGCGTGCCTCGGCAACGCCCATCGCACTCGATACGTTCCGCGAAAAATAGAGAGTTTCCATAGACGCTTCGTCGGGACGGAACTCGTTTATAACCGCAATAAGGCGATTATAAATCGTAAGGAGGCGCAGTCCGTGCTCGATGTGCGCAGGCGTCTCTATAACACCGTAACCGACCATGCGATATTTATTTAAGCAGCCGTCAACGATTCCGAAACCGGTTGAGGCAAGTCCGGGGTCGATTCCGAGTATGCGCCGAATCTTTTGTTGTGAAGAATTTTGTTTTTCGGAAAAAGGATTTCCGCTTGCCGTTCCGGGAAGAGAATTGAAATTCAAATCTTTATTTACTGCCATATATACAAACTAAAAAGACCGCAAAAATTGCGGTCTGAAAATATTCGATTCAATATGTGCTTTATATACGCACCTTGTAAAAATATTACACCGAATCGGGGTCGAAATCTTCCGGATATTCTACGTTGGAATATACGTTCTGAACATCGTCGTTGTCTTCAAGACGGTTTAAGAGTTTTGCGACTTTTGCGGCAGTATCCGCATCAACAGCGGAATATGCATCGGGAACCATTCCCACTTCTCCGGAAAGAGACTCGAATCCTTTTTCTGTAAGCGCGTCAGCGACCGCCGCAAAGGAATCCGCACTTGTCGTTACGGTAATAACTCCGCCTTCGTTTACAATATCGTCCGCGCCCGCTTCAAGAGCTATTTCCATCACTTGGTCTTCGGAAACTTTTTCCGCATCGTATTCGATTGTACCTTTGCGCTGGAACATACGCGAAACGGAGCCGGTAACACCTAAATTACCGCCGTTTTTGTTGAAAATATTGCGTACATCGGCTGCTGCGCGATTTTTATTATCCGTAAGAACTTCAACCATAACGGCAACTCCGCCTGCCGCATATCCTTCGTATACAAGTTCTTCAAATACGGCAGCTCCCAGTTCACCGGTACCCTTCTTTATTGCGCGGTCAATATTGTCTTTCGGCATATTTGATGCGCGGGCTTTGATTATTGCGGTTCTAAGACGCGGATTTGAGTTCGGATCTCCGCCGCCCATTCTTGCCGCAATTGAAATTTCTTTAATGAATTTAGTAAAAAGTTTGCCGCGTTTAGCATCGGCAAGACCTTTTGCATGTTTGATGGTTGCCCATTTACTATGTCCAGACATTGGAACGACTCCTTTATAAGAAAACAAATTGGATTTATTGGCAATATTACATTAAATCGGAAAAGCGGTCAATCATAATGTAAATTATAAGACACATCGGCAAGCGAGCCGAGAGAAACATAAATCGGCTCCGTCGGTATCTTATTTTCAATCCGTAAGATTTTATCAAAACCGCTGTACATATTCTGCAGGAACTTCGATTCTAACATATACGGTACCGGTTTTTTCATTGTAAAAGGAATTTGTTACGGTGTGCGGAAGATTCATTTCGGTAAACTGTTCGACAATTTCATGGAGTTCCGTTTTTGAATCCGCCGACGATTGATTGAGCGACAATTCGGAATATATATCTACGGAAACGAGCGCGGATATTTGTGCAAGGGCTTCAGCCTCCGCAATGTTCATCGCGACATCTTTATCCCCCGCCGATTTTGCTCCGCAAGCATAAAACGCATTATTTGTTTTTTCGGCGGAAAAGGAAAACCATGCAGGATAATCGATATCCGTATAAACCGCAGTGAATTCCTGCGGTCTTTTTCTATGTAAGAGAGTTTTTTCCGATTCTATTACGTCATTTGAAGTCTTTATGCCGGAATAAACAAAATTTTGAGAAGCGTTCGTGTAGATTCCGCCTGAATTATTTGAATATGTTTTTACTTCAAGCTCTCCGTTTGTAAAAAGTCGCCCCTCTTCTTTGAATTCTGAAAAGAACGCCGATTCTCCGAAGCCGGCTATACCTATCGTACCGGACATCGTAAATCCGTTTGTAAATGTACCGTCCGCATTAATCGTTCCGGGCAATTCCGAATAATAAACGCCGTTTTTGACCGTAATATCTTTATCCTGCGAGGGAAATTTATATATGCCGTTATATTGTTCTCCTGCAAGAAGAGTCGGATATGCTTTTAGAAGCAGACTTCTTTGAACCAGCAAAAACGAACGCTCATTCTGCCGTAAAGTACAAGTCAACTCCACCCTGCCATCGTCATGAGCAATTCCGCAAACCGTAGGATTTTCCGTACATGAAACGGAATTATCGTCTCCTATGTGAATTGTTATTTGCAGCTCCGGCTCAAAAAACGAACGGTTATCGTCAATAAATACGGCCTCACCGTAAGCTATTTTTTCCGATTTGTATTGATACGGCTGCATTGCGTTTTCGATACCGTAAATGCGTCTGTTATAATCGTAGCTGTAAAGTCCCGCCGTAAATGGAGGGATTGTTTCCTGCAATGTAACAATTTTTCTTGTCGTTTTACACGAGAATAACAGCAAACATTCGGCAAAAAAAGCGAGAAATCCTGCAATGATAAAATTCTTATCGATTTTTTTAGTCTTCATATAGCGTCTCTTAAAAAGTTCTTTAATTTTTAATCACAAAATCGGATTTGATTTCAGCGATTATTTATATTTTGTTCACTTTTCCGCGAAATGTATTTCCGGAAAGAGTTTCGATATGCACATTGCAGAATTTTCCTATCAGATTTTTCGGAGCGGCAAAAGCTATGCGTTCGTCTTGTTCCGTTTTGCCCAATAACTCATTCGGATTGTCGCGGCTCACGCTTTCTGCAAGAACTTTTACTGTACGTCCTGTGCGTTTAGTCATTTCTTCTCCGGTGATTTTAAGCTGCATATCGATTATCTTTTGCAGCCGCTCCTTTTTTATTTCGACAGGAATCTGATTACTCATCTTTGCGGCAGGAGTGCCTTCACGAGGATTGTAATAGTACATAAATGCGGTTTCGTATCTTATGAGTTTCATAAGTTCTACAGTTTGTTCAAAATCCTTATCCGTTTCACCCGGAAATCCCAGCATTATATCCGTTGTAAGCGATACGTCGGGAATTTCTTTGCGTATGCGTTCAACAAGTGAAATATATTGTTCCACTGTGTATCTGCGGTTCATACGCTTCAGCACATCGTTGGAACCATGCTGAACCGGAAGATGTATGTGACGGCACAAAACTTCTTCTTTTGCAATAACGGATATAACTTCGGAAGATAAATCTTTGGGATGGCTCGACATAAAACGCACCCAGCCTATTGAAGATTTTTTTTCCCGCAGACGGTCGGCAATTATCTGTAAAAGAGAAGCAAAATTCAGCTTGCCTCCGTTTTTATCCTGTCCCATATAAGAATTAACGTTTTGTCCGAGCAAAGTAATTTCTTTTACGCCGTAGGACGAAAGTGTATCTATTTCTTTTATAATCTCTTCCGGAGAGCGTGAACATTCTCTGCCGCGTACATGAGGTACAATACAGTAAGTGCAAAAATTATCACAGCCGTGCATAATCGGGACATAAGTTGTAAACGAGCCTTGTTCATAAGAAAGCGGCGCAAATTTATAATTGTCGGTATCGTCAATGGGGAACGCTTCTTTTTTATCCTGCACGGCTTCAATAATCTCTCCGAATTTGTGTTTTGCATAAGTTCCCACAACATAATCTATATGCGGATAATCTTTTTTAAGAGTGTCCAGCAGCCGTTCAGCCATGCAGCCCATAACGACGAGAGTAAGAGGCTTTGCGCCGTCACGAACGTATTCCGCAGCTTCCTCAAGACTTTTGCTTTTTGCGTTAGGCTCGCACGCGCGCAAGGCTTTTAGTCCCGCATACCAGCCCAGTCTTCCGAACACCCGGTTTTCCGCAGTTTCTCTTACGGAACAAGTATTGATTACGGCAATGTCGGCGGTTTGTGCGCTTTCCGACTTTGTCCAGCCTCTTGCAATAAAAAGCTGTTCCACCGACGCGCTTTCCGCCGTATTCATCTGGCAGCCGTATGTTTCAAAAAAATAAGTCATATAATATTCCTAAAACTACATCGAAAAATCTTTTCCAAGATAAACTTCGCGGGCAAGAGGAGAAGCTAAAATTTCTTCACGCGAGCCTTGAATCATAATCTGTCCTGAACTTACGATTATAGCGCGCGTAGTAATTTCAAGCGTATCGCGCACGTTGTGGTCGGTGATAAGAATGCCTATTCCGCGCTTTGAAAGCAGCCCAATCATCGCTTTAATATCCGCAACAGCAATCGGATCGATACCGGCAAAAGGCTCGTCCAAAAGCAGGAATTTAGGCTCGATGGCAAGAGAACGCGCAATCTCAGTACGCCGACGCTCTCCGCCTGAAAGCGTAAACGCCGGTTGTTTACGTATTCTTCCGATTGCAAATTCTTCTATCAATTCTTCAAGATGAGCAAGTTTTTCGGCTTTAGTTAAATCTTTGCGCGTTTCAAGAATCGACCAGATATTTTCTTCAACAGTAAGCTTTTTAAAGACAGACGGCTCCTGCGGAAGATATGAAATACCGAGCCGGGCACGTTTGTACATCGGCAACGCGGTAATACAGTTTTCATCAAGAAAAATCTCGCCGACCGTAGGGCGGTGAAAACCTACAATCATGTAGAATGTTGTAGTTTTGCCCGCGCCGTTAGGTCCAAGCAAACCGAGCACTTCGCCGCTGTGCATGACAAAATCGATTCCTTGAACGACTTTTTTATGCCCGAAACTTTTATAAAGGCTTGAAACACGCAAAGTGTGAATATTTTCGTTTTCTTTTCGTACGGAATAATTTTCTTCTGTGAGAGAGTGCACATCCGAACCGGAAATATTTTCTTTTGCGTCCGGCAAGTTTGTCTCCGCTTCGGCGGGATTACTCATATCGTATGAAATATTGTTTTCATCCGGCATATCATTTCCTTTTTTTCGATTTTGAAGAAGATTTTTGACTTTCGGACGCTTCTTTGCCGGAGTTACCGTCATTTTCGGGAAGTTCCGGCTTTATTTCTTTTCCGCCGCTTTGCTTATCCGCATCGGGATTCGCATCAATCTCCGTTTTTTCCTCACCGTTTTTTGCCGGAGGATTTTCCGCCGCAAAAGATTTATCTGCAAAATCCCCGCTTTGTCCGCCGCTACCGGAAGTTATTTCAAGAGCTTTCACAGAATCCGTATCCGCCGTGCTTTCTGCAGATTCCGTATCCGCATCTTTATTTTCCGGTTTGCGCTCATCCACGACCGAACCTTTTACGCGTCCGTCAAGCGTTATTTCCTGCGAATCGAGATTCAAAATTATTTCCTGCGCGCGGAAAGAATCGTCGCCCTGCTTTATCTGCGCATTCCCGCTTAACTCAAGCATTTGGTCTTTTTTACGGTAAACCGCATAGGCACCCTTGCAAACATTATCTTTTTGCTTCAGCTCGATTTCCATCTGCATGACAGCCACATCGGAAGTCTGATTGTATTCAATCATCTGGGCGGTCGCCGTAACATTGTTTTTCACGTCCGTAAGACTCACCGAATCAAAAAGTTCGGCAATTTTTGTTTCGCGGTCGTATTTGAGCGAGCCGCACTCGAATTCCAACTCTGCTTCGGAATTTTTGCCTTTTACCGTGCCGGCTGCTTCGATAAATCGGAAATCTTTGCCGCTCATCTTTATCGAATCTGCGGAAATCTCCATAGATTCCGTTAGTACGTAAGCACCGCCGCTAAGCTCCGTCACATCCGACTTATCGCCGACGGTACCTTTCATACTGCCTGCGGAAAACGAAATCTTTTCCGCACATAACCGGGCGGCGCATAAAACGGCAATAGCGGCGGCGAAAATCCGTTTTCCCTGCGGCAAAAAGCTTTTCCGATTCATCGTATAAATTCCTCATCGGCGGATTTATTTTCATCCGCCTGTCCTGAATCCTTATCCGCTTCCGTAATGTTAGTTTCAGCGGATGCCGCATCTCCGCCGCTTTCGGTATAAGCCTCACCGGTAACGACACCGGTAAACGCAAAGCTCCTGCTTACTCCGCTTGCCGAAAATCCGCTCCCCGAAATCACGGTATTCCCTTTTTTTATCGTTACCGTGTCGTTTCTGCCGCTCGTAAGCTGTTCGGATTTACCGTTCCATTTTATTGTGTCCGCAGAAACCGTAATATCGTCTTTTACGGTGTGCAGTTTTATATTATCGTAAAGAATGTATTTTTCCGCATCGCTGTCAGCAAAAAGAAGAGCGCAAAAACCTTCCGTAGAAACTTTTCCGTCTTCGTCAAGCAACTTAAAATCAATATCTTTAGCGCAAGTCGTTTTTCCGTCTTTGTATTGCTCTATTCCGGCAGCTTCAAGCGACATTGAAATCCGCCCGTCCTCAAAGCGATTGAATTTTACATTATCAAAAGAGAATTCGGGAATATTCTGCTCGTCATAAAGAGGAGTCCCGTATTTTAAAGAACAGCTGCAGACGGCTGACAGCAAAACGGGCAAAA
Source organism: uncultured Treponema sp. (assembly GCA_963548875.1). Taxonomy (GTDB): domain Bacteria; phylum Spirochaetota; class Spirochaetia; order Treponematales; family Treponemataceae; genus Treponema_D. The sequence goes on from CAUUVZ010000017.1 coordinate 28,241, forward strand.
GTACATACGCTTTTTTCATCGGCTATTATTAACTCTGCTATTTCGAGCCGTTCAAACACGCGCCGATAAAAGCGGTAAACAGCGGATGCGGTTTTGCGGGGCGCGACGTAAATTCCGGATGAAATTGCACACCCACGCCCCATCTGCATGCCGTCCACTCAAAAGCTTCAGCCCGCATATCCATCTCGGACACAGCCGTCATGACAAGACCTTTTTCTTCAATATCCGCTACATAACGGCGGTCAAACGTGTATTTGTTACGGTGCCGCTCAACGACGCTCATCTTTTTGTACGCTGAATGCAGTTTGCTTCCCTTTGCAATATTGATTGTTCCCGCCCCGAGCTGCATAAGTCCGCCCGCGTTCAGACCGCCCTGCTCTTCCGGCAAACTTATAAGCGCATGTCCCGATGTCTGAATAAATTCCGTACTGTCCGCATCTTTCCAGTCCAAAAGAGTCCGTGCGGTTTCAATAGCCATAAGCTGCATACCCAAATCGATACCCAAATACGGAATATCGTTTTCGCGGGCAAGGCGAACGGCATATAAAAGACCCAAAAATCCGCGTTGACCGTAGTTACCGGGAATTACGATGCCGTCGATTCCTTCAAAATAAGTTTTGGGATTTTCCGATTCTTCGAGCGTTTCCGCATCGATTTTTTTTATGACAAGTTCCGCACCGAACGACGTTACAGCCGCATGAAACAGCGATTCCCGCACGGATTTAAAGCATTCGTCGAGATAATCTTTTTTGCCGACCATCGCAATCGTAACTTTGCAAGAAGGATTATTCAGTTTAGAAAGGAATGACGACCACCGGCGAACGGACGAAGTTTCGGCTTTTAATGCAAGTTTTTTCAATATATGTGAGTCTATTCCCTGTTTGTGAAAAAGAACCGGAAGCTCATAGATGGATTTTTCTACGTCTTCGGACGTAAACACCGCATCGGATGCGACATTGCAGAAAAGCGCAAGTTTTTTACGCATGGCGGCATCTATTTTTCTTTCACAGCGGCATAATAAAACATCCGGCTGGATTCCGGCTTCCTGCAGCTGCTTTACGGAATGCTGTGTCGGTTTGGATTTTAATTCTCCGCCGGTGATAACGGGCATGAGTGTAAGATGAACAGAACAAATATCTTCCGGCGCAAGCTCGTGAATGAGTTGACGCGCAGCCTCCAAAAAAGGTATCGATTCAATATCGCCTACGGTTCCGCCTATTTCTACAATGACTACGTCGGCTCCCGTTTTTGAACCGACATATAAAATTCTTCTTCTGATTTCATCCGTTATATGTGGAATAACTTGTACGGTACGACCGTTGTATCTTCCAGCTCTTTCGTTTTGAATGACACGTTCGTATACTTTTCCGATGGTAATGCAGTTATCGCTTGTGATATTTATGCTCGTAAAACGCGAAAAATTGCCCAAATCGAGATCCGTTTCCGCACCGTCTTCCGTAACGTAAACTTCGCCGTGCTGATAAGGACTGATATTTCCCGCGTCGATGTTGATATACGGATCGCACTTTATCATAGATACGGTCAATCCGCTGCCTTCAATAAGACTGCCTAATGCAGCCGATGCAACACCTTTTCCAAGACTTGAACACACTCCGCTGGTTACCAAAATATACTTACTCATGCCTGCTTATTTTACGGTATGTATTTGTTTAGTCAAGGTAAGCCTTAAATCCTTTCCTTCCCGGATATTTTACCTAACGCGCAGAATAATAGATTATTGCAGTGATTCAGCGGCTTTGAGAGCACTTGAAACGGCACGCCCGAGCTTCCAGTTATCTCCTGCGCCCATCGTAACGAATAAAAATCCGTTTTCACCGCCTTCCTTGTTCAGCTCCGAAAGCACAAAATCCTTTGCATCGAGCACTTCTTCAAAATAATGTACGTTTCCTCCGCATTCTTTTACTTTTTCAAAAAGCGTTTTACCGCTTATTCGGGCATTTTCCGGCTTTTCCCGTGCGCTTGCATAAATCTTATGAAGAATGATTTCGTCCGCATCCGAAAACGCCGAAGCAAAGTCTCCGAGTAAGGCTTCCGTGCGCGAATAAGTGTGCGACATAAAATCGACGATAATTTTCCGTCCTCCGTAAAACTCGCGAAAGCCTGCAAGAGTAGTTTTAATCGCAGTAGGATGATGTGCGTAATCGTCGATAATAACGATGGAACGGCCTAAAGCGTTATGCACGCGATCGACAATCTCGCTGCGGCGGCGACCTCCGCTAAATTGTTCGAGACCGCGCTTTATGTTGTCCGTAAAATCTTCGGGATTTTTTCCGTCGGCGCGTAAAAGCTCCGCAACAAGCGCGCACGCTCCGACTGCGTCCATAACTTCATGTTTTCCCGGCATACGGATATACAAATCTCCGAAAAGCGGAACGGAAAAACGGTTCTTTTCATCCGAAACGCCTTTAAACTTAAGCCGATAATCGCCGGCAGCATTTTCACCGTACGGAATAAGATGAATATCGCCGCGCTTTTTAAACGCAATTTGTGCAGTTTCGACAGATCCGGCATCGTCGGCGCAATAAATTAAGTCTCCGCCCTCCGGCAAAAGACAAATATAATCTACAAATGCCTGCCGAATATCTTTGAATGTCGGATAAAAATCCTGATGATCGCTTTCCACGCTCGTAAGAACGATTTTTTGAGGACGGAACGACATAAAGTGCCGCTGATATTCGCAAGTTTCGGCGACAAAATACCGGTTTTTGCTGCCGGAAAAATTATCGGAAGTAAACGTGCAACTGTTTCCGTCTCCGAAAGAATTTATAACGGAACCCGCAAGCGTTTGAGACGGCAGCGGAAGCTCTTTTAAAATCGTTCCGACGATTCCCGTAGTGCTGGTCTTTCCGTGAACGCCGCAAATTCCGGCACTGTACGCTCTCTCGGAATATGCGCCCAACGCCTCCGTATAAAGCATACACGGTATTTTACGGCGCAGAGCCGCAATTAAATCGGGATTTACTTTAGGTGAATACGCGCTCGAGTACACGACAACCCGAATATCGTTCGTGATATTGTCTTCCGAAAAAAGAGAAGCACGAATTCCGAGTGCTTCTAAAATATCGTCGGTATAAAAACGCTCCGCGATGTCGCTTCCGCTTATAATCGCACCTGCGCCGTGCATGATTTCAACAAGAGCCGCCATTCCGGTGCCTTTTATTCCGACAAAATGAACTCGAACGCCTTTTAAGTCGGCAGGTAAAACTGTTTTGGACATAGGCGCATTTTAGTTTAACAAAGAAAATTGTTCAACGAAGCAAAATTTGTTGTAATGCCCTATTTTACGTTCCGATTGCGGGTGCGATTTATTCGTGTTATTGTTGATTCGCTATGAACATTCTTGTATCGGGACTTATAAACATCGAGACGACGGTCAAAATCCCTTCTTTTCCTATAAATTATTCGCCGATTGAATTTTCGTTTTTCGGCGTGAATTCGGGCGTTGCGGGCGTAGGCTACAACATCGCAAAAGCGCTGACGGTTCTTGGCGACAATGTGCAGTTATTTTCGTTTACCGGAAACGATATGGAAAGCGACTTTATATTTTCGGAACTCAACAAAAACGGAATCTCCGTAAACCATATAGAAAGAAATCTAAAGGCGACTCCCGTAAGCGTGATTTTTTACGACGAGAGCGCAAGACGAAAGATTTACTGCGACCTTAAAAATATTCAAGATGTTCAGCTGGACATTTCTTTCATAAAAAAACGGATCGAAAAAGCGGATATCGTTGCGGCTTGCAATATAAATTTCAGCCGTCCGATTTTAAAAGCTGCTAAAGAATGCGGAAAAACGATTGCGACCGACGTTCATGTTCTTTCAAGTTTGGACGACGCATACAACAGAGAATTTCTTGAATACGCCGACATCGTTTTTTTAAGCGACGAAAATCTTCCCTGCCCAAGAGAAGATTTCTTGACTTCGCTGAAAAACGCATACGGAATGAAAATAATCGTTTTAGGTTGCGGTGCGGACGGTGCCATGCTTTACGAACGGGAAAAAGATAAAATCGTTCACTTTCCGGCGGCAAAACCCGAACGGATTGTAAATACCGCAGGCGCAGGCGATGCGCTTTTTTCGTGCTTTATCCATTTTTACGCAGGCGGTCTTTCCACAGAATCCGCATTGCAATACGCACAGCGGTTTGCCGCAATAAAAATCGGCACGGATGGAGCTGCAAAAGGCTTTGTCGATGAAACTGCGCTGAAAAATATATACGGCACGCTCTAAAAAATATTTCTCTACAATAAAAAAACATTTGCAATATCTTTAATTCAACTGTAGAATCACACCATCATTAAAGTTATCGGAGTCTTTACATGAATGAAGGAAATTAACGGTTCGGCATAAACCGTGTTCTTAAGGACTTAATTTTTTACGCTACTGCGCGATCGGCAAAATCAAAAAAAGCCTTGTACGGTTTTATAAACAAAGCGCATTTTCAACCCGAGAGTTTTTCGTATCAAGAGAGTTTTCCATTATGACAGGAGACATGCTAAAAAGCACGGCTTAAATGTCGCTGTCTCTCAAGCTCGAGTTTACACGGATGTTTGCGGAAAATACGTATAAGTATTGTTTTGATGAGAACTGAATTAATACGATATCGTATATTTTCGCAAACTCGATTGTTGAACAGGTGCGCTTTCGCGCACGACTAACAGGAGTTGGATATGACCTCAAAGTCAAAACGGTTCGGGCTAAAGCTCAAACTTTCGGTTTTATCGTGTTGCATTATCTTTGCCGTTTCTGCGGCATTCATTCTGTTGCAATTCCACAATATGCGTTCCCAACAAAGAACAATGCTCAAAAATCAAAAAGAACGTATGCACAAGGATTATGACGAAAAGATTCAATGGCAAGTGGAAAACGTTATCAGTCTAATCACTCGATACGATGATATTTACGAAAAGGAAGGCATTCCGCAAGAAGAAAGAATGAACAGAATTAAAGAGATTATCCGCGGAATCAGATACGGTACCGATGGATACTTTTGGATAGATACATTCGACATGACTAACGTACTTTTACCGCCGGCTCCGAACACGGAAGGAAGCGATAGAAGTACTTTAAAAGATTCCGACGGCGTTTATTTTGTAAAGGAACTGGTTGAAATTGCAAAGAAAGACGGAAAGGGATTTTTCAACTGGAGATTCAGAAAAATGGGAAGCGAAGGACAATTTCCGAAAAGGGGATATATCTGCGCTTATGAAAAATACCGGTGGGCGATCGGAACGGGCGTTTACATTGATGAAATAGATCGAAGTATCGAAACGGAAAAAAAACTGCTTTCAGCCGAACTCATAAAGAAACTTACAAAAAGTCTTATCACGGGTCTCGTACTTATGGTTATATCGTCAATGATTTGCGTTATGCTTTTCGCAAGAATGTTAATAAAACCGATAGTATTTATGTCTCTGAAATTAAAAGACATAGCACAAGGCGAAGGAGACTTGACCTCGCGGCTGCCCGTTTCCGGTAATGATGAAATCTCGGATATGTCTTTGTATTTCAACAAAACTATTGAAAAAATCGGGATATCGATAAAAGAGGTTGCAAAGAACTCCGTTACGATGAAAGAAGTAGGAAGCGATCTTGCAAGCAGCATGACCGACACCGCAAGTACGATAAACGAAATTACGGCAACTATCGGAAACATTAAAAAGCAGATGGAAAACCATGCATCAAGCGTTGTGGCTGTCGGTTCGTCTTTGCAAGTGATGATGCAGACAATTGAATCTCTTGATGAAAATATAGAAATTCAAGCAAGAACGACGGAAAAGTCCTCGATGTCGCTTAAAGAGATGGCGAAAAGTATAGATTCCGTTGCGGAAAGCGTAAAACTGAATATGGAAACGCTCCGCCTGCTGGATTCGGCAAGCGAACAAGGTAAGCAAACGATAGGAAAAACGGTAATGCTTTCAAAGGCGGTCAACGACAGTTCAAAAGTCCTTCTTGATACAAGTGAAGTTATTCAAAATATTGCAGAGCAGACAAACCTTCTGGCAATGAACGCTGCAATTGAAGCGGCACATGCAGGGGAGGCAGGGAGAGGATTTGCAGTCGTTGCAGACGAAATCAGAAAACTTTCCGAGCAGTCCAACGCAGAAGGCAAAAACATTACATCCATTCTGCAGGACTTAAAAAATAAAATCGACGATGTAACGGATTCCTCCCTTGAGATTGAAAATCAATTCAACAGGATTTTCGACTTTGTAGAAACGGCAAAGCGGCAGGAAAACAGAATTATGAACGATGTTGAACACCAACACGAAAACAGCGAGGAATTGGTGCGCGCGATGAACAGAATCGATAACATCACGCACACTGTAGAATCAAGCTCTGCAGAAATGCTTAAAAGCAGCACTCTGGTTTCGGAAGAAATGCAGCGTCTTGCAGCCATGTCGGATAATATTGCCGACGGCATGACGGAAATGGCTGTAGGCGTACAGCAGATTAACAACGCCGTTCATGAAGTCAACGACCTCGCCCGGAAAAATAAAGACAGCGGCGAGGGACTTGCAAAAGAAGTTGGGAAATTTAAGGTATAGGAGCTCTGCCGGCAGACTGCGGACGGGCGGCGGGTAAACCGGTTTGCAACCGTTTACTCTGCTTCCGCCGCCTTCAAGTTTTGCCGTCCGGCAAAACTTGCTAGTTGCATTTTTGCTGCGAGACGGGCAGTGGGCGGCGGTAAAAACTGCTAAAAATACTTAAAACGAATCGACTTGCAAGAATCGGACGAAATATCCGATTCTCGTGGCGGACATAAACCTACTATCCGTTTAAAGACACGTTAAAATGTCCGCCCACCCGCCTGCCCTCAGACTTAAAGCCGTGCGCGGATTTCTTTAATAAACTCCCAGCTGTCGACGATTTTCGTTGCGGCGGGAGAGGCGATTCCGGCGATGTCTTTTGTCATACAGCCGTCTTCGATGGTGTCGAGCGAGGCTTTTTCAAGACGGGCGGCAAAGTCCTGTAAGTCGGGAGTGCCGTCAAGTTCTCCGCGTTTGGCAAGTGCGCCCGTCCATGCAAAAATCAGCGCGATGGGGTTCGTCGACGTCTTTTCGCCATTTTGGTAGCGGTAATAATGTTTTTGCACCGTGCCGTGGCTCGCTTCAAACTCGTATTTACCGTCCGGACTGACGAGGACGCTCGTCATCATCGCAAGACTTCCGCAGGCGGAGGCGACCATATCGCTCATCACGTCCCCATCGTAATTCTTGCACGCCCAAAGCATTCCGCCTTCGCTTTTCATAACACGGGCGACCGCATCGTCAATCAGTGTGTAAAAATATTCGATTCCAGCCTTTTCGAATTGCAAACGGTACTCATCGTCAAAAATCCGCCGGAAAATCGACTTAAAATTGCCGTCATACGTTTTGCTGATCGTGTCTTTTGCGCCGAACCAGACGGACACACGGCGGTCGAGCGCATACGTAAAGCAGCAGCGCGCAAAGTTTTCGATTGACTCATCCAAATTGTGAATCCCTTGAATGATGCCGGCACCTTTCATGTCCATTATTGTCTTTCGGATTTCCGTACCGTCGACTCCGGTAAAGATGAGTTCCGCTTTGCCGGCACCCGGCGTTTTGATTTCGCAGTTTTTGTACACGTCGCCGTATGCGTGCCGCCCCAAAATGATGGGCTTTTTCCAGCAGGAAACCGTACCGTGCAGTCGGCGAGTCAAAACAGGCGTGCGGAAGACCGTACCGTCAAGCTCCGCGCGGATTATGCCGTTCGGGCTCGGAGTCAGCTGTTTTAAGTTGTATTCTTTGACCCGCGCCGCGTTTGATGTAATCGTCGCGCACTTTACTCCGACACCGAGCCGCTTTATCGCGTCCGCCGCCGCATATGTAATTTTGTCATCGGAGTCGTCGCGCGCCTTTAAGCCCAAATCGTAATATTCGGTCTGTAAATCAATAAACGGGAGCAAAAGCTCGTCCTTAATCACCTGCCACAAAACACGTGTCATTTCATCGCCGTCAAGTTCGGCAATCTTGTTCTTCATTCGGATTTTATTCATGTGGAGATTATAACGAATAGACTCAATACGGACAATTTCCGAATAAACGAATTTACACTCCGTCACGCTTTCCCGCAACACAAACATCCGGTCTACTTAATTTGACATTTGGATATTCTACTTTTATAGTAATCATATGTTCCGTTTTTCAATCAAAGACTGGCTGCATATCGTTGCACCGCTTATTTATATTTTTATTGTTGTTTCAATGCCTCTTAGACGCAAATTCATTTTGAAACGCGCCGGAGAAAGAATTCTTGCCGTCAATAAAAAGAATATAGTACTTCCCGCACTGATTATGCTCTCCTGTGCGGCTCTTATGGCGATAATACAGATTAAAAAACTAAGTACGGCAACCGATATAATCGTTCTGCTTATTGCAACACTGGGTGCGGCAATGGGTTCGTCCGAAATATCGCTTAACGGAAGCGGCGGCGTTTACGCGAACGGAATAATCGGAAGCGGACATTTTTTGCCGCTTTCGGAGATTTATGCGCTTCCCGTCTACGATGAATTTCAAAGAAATCCCGCAGATTTCAATCGCAAAGTCCTTAAAATTATTACGGACAGACGAGGTGCGGTCTCATTTTTTTATTCCACCCCCGAAGAATGCAAAAACGTAATTGAAGCACTGATAAAATTATCTCCTTCGCTTAAAAGATAAAAGTGCCTAAGCATTTACTTGATAAAGCATTCCCGTGCCTTTATAATTTGTGACGTATGACAAATTTGCTTGAAGAATTGATGGAAGGTTTTAGACCTGCAGCCGTTTATGCGCTCGTCGGTGAAAGCGGTACAGGAAAAAGTTTCAGATCCAAGTTGCTCGCGGAAAAATACGGAATTCATGCAATAATAGACGACGGACTTTTAATTGAAGACGACAAAATTCTTGCAGGACGTTCAGCCAAGCGCGAAAAAACTTACATGGGGGCGGTTAGAGCCGCTTTGTTCGATGATAAAGAACATCGCGATGAAGTTGCAAAAGTTCTAAAAAAAGCGCATATAAAAAAAATTTTGATTCTCGGCACATCGGAAAAAATGGTTTTTAAGATTGCAACGAGATTGCAGCTTCCGCCTCCTCAAAAAATCATAAAAATAGAAGACATTGCCACACGCGAAGAAATAGAAAAAGCAATTAAAACCCGCACGGTTGAGGGTAAACACGTAATTCCTGTACCGTCGATCGAAGTTAAACGAAGCTACCCGCAAATCTTTTCCAATTCGATAAAGCTGCTTTTAAAAAAGCGAAAACTTTTTCCCGGCAAAGAATCTGCGGAAGGAAAACTCTTTGAAAAATCCATCGTGCAGCCGGAATTCTCTAAAAAAGGACGCATAGAAATTTCGGAAGCCGCTCTTACCCAAATGGTCATGCACTGCGTCTCGGAATGCGACAATGCAGTACGGGTAAAAAAGCTTTCCATAAAAACGGATGCGCGCGGCTATCGTGTTATAATTACAATCGATGTGCCTTTCGGTACACAGCTTACGGGAAAGATTCACAAGCTTCAGCAGTACATAATCGATAAAATCGAAAGCTTCACAGGAATTCTTATCGAAGAAGTCAGCATAATAATAGATAAAATCACCGGCACGGATTTTACCGAAGAAAAGACAAATTGATTTTACGCAAAAATCACAAACGGGAGAAAGATGTCCGATTAATAAAATCGCCGATGTTTCCGTAACCGGAAGTTTGTTTTTTCAGCATATCCGAATTAAACAATTTTTCCGCACCTACCGTTGTCGGAGGACCGTGTCCCGGCAGAATTACGGTAGTGTCTTGCTGCGAAAATATTTTTTCTTTGATATTTGCACGAAGTATTTGGCTTGAATAACTTGAGTTAGTGCTTCCCAAAAGCCCTGCCGAAATGCTGTCTCCGACAAAAAGCACGTTTTCAATTTTGTAGACGATAGAATCCGTGGTGTGTCCGGGAAGCATTACATACCGAACGGAAAGCCCCGCTATGCGTATTTTTCCGTCGCCGGTTATTACGTTTGTTGCGTTGCCGGCAATATCCCAGTCCGCACCGTATATTTTCGGCGAATAAATTTTAGTCAACGTTTTTAATCCCTGCGCATGACTTCCGTTATTATGAGTAATCAATATTGCGGTGAGTTTATAACAGTTTTCTTCCAATTGCCTTATGATTGCTTCCGTAACTTTCCCCGGATCAATCAAAATGACTTCTTTTGTTTTTTCATTTACGACAAGATAACAATTTGAAAATCCCATAGGATTCAAATGGAAGTAGACTTTCAATTTTTTCTCCCTATAACAGTTTATACACGCCTTTTTATAAACATCCGCAATCCGTGTAAATGTCCCGATAAAAAGCAAGCGCGATATTTCAGACGGTGCTTTTTAGCGAATCTCCGCCGCTTTCGATTTTTATATCACCGTCGAAAGATTTCGTTTCTCCCTTAAAAAGTGTACTGCCTTTTTCATCGAAAATTGCAGCATTCGTATTGGATTTTTTAAACGATAGATTTTCATGCTCCAGCTCAATAAACATAGTATTTTTTATATTGCAATTGCGTATCGATGTGTTTATCAGTTTTGCCCGTATAAATCGTGAATTGTAAAGGTCGGAATCGTCAAACGATGATTGAAGAGACTTAATTCCGTTAAAATTATTTTGAACCATGTCGCTTCCCGTAAATAACGTATGTGAAAATGTACATCCCGCAAACGAAGAAAATTTCATATTGCATTTCAGGAGCGTGCAACCCGTAAATACGGCAAAATCAAATATACTCATGCGGCTTATAAAGCCTTCGGAATGCAGATTGGTAAACGTGCAGTGCATAAAATTACAGCCGTAAAAACGTTTGTTCGTCAAATCTATACCGGTAAAAGTCATACCGGCGGTATTGAGACCGATTATTTTATCGTGATTTTTGATATAGCTGTATATTTCCTGTTGCGCTTTTCCCGGATCCGGGATGTGATCCAGACAATAATTATCTTCGTTGGTAATGTTTCCATTTTCGTCGAACGTAGAAACCGCAATGTTCCTGCAAGACTTTACAAGGCATTTGTTCAGTGCAAACATGGCTGAATGCTAAAGAATTGTACTTGTTTAGTCAAACGGCTTGATGCAACGATACGAAAATGAGAATCATCTTATTCGTATTCTCTTTTACACAATTTAAATATTTGGTCGAATGTCGAGTTTGTATATTTTTATAAATATCGTATACAGGTTACCTAAAAAAATAAAATGTATGAAAGAATTGGGATTCAAAAGGGCGGCGGACGGTGGAACGTAATATGAAAGACACAACCGGTTTCCCGCCCGCTGCAATTTTGCACAGCAAAATTGCTTAAAAAATATCTTGCGGTGCACAAGGAAGGAGGGTTCTCAAGGGAGGAAAACTGCGTGCGGCGGACGGGAGAACTG
>CAUUVZ010000018.1:0-38823 GCA_963548875.1 uncultured Treponema sp.
GCATCTACGATGATGAGTTTAGAGCTCAGATCCTTTTTTCATGCTGAGGCCCTGTCATACTCACAGGACTTATAATACGGAGTCTTTATCTTTCGGTCGGATAATACGCTTTTTGTCCGTAATGTTTTCCGCTATACTTCAACGAGATATGAATGTGAAAGAACAAACACAATCCGTAGAATCCGTTGCCGCTTGTCTTGAAAACTTGGGTTTGCAATACATGGCGACAATCGGGTCTTGACGGAAAACCGAAAGTGCGTCCCGTTCAATTTATGACGCTTAAGGACGGCAAATTATGGTTTTGCACAAATTCCGAAAAAGCCATGTATGCGGAATTGAAAAAGTCTCCGTATATCGAACTGTGCGCAAGCCGTCTTGAATCCGATGAAATCGATTCCGTGTGGATCCGCTTTAGCGCGGAGGTTGTTTTCGATGAAAATCAAGAAGTAAAAAAAGAAATTATGCAAAAGAGTGCGATTGTTCACGAGCTTTACGAAAACAATCCTAATCACCCGCTTTTTAAAGTCTTTTATCTGAAAAACATCAAAGGCAGCATGAACAATCTAGGACACGTAAAAGGACTCCGCGCCCGAAACGGTTTTGCAAAACCCGATGAATTCGTTTTTTAAGAAAGCATCGCCCGCAGATTTCTCAATTGGACATCGAAAATTATCTTTTACGCAATTTTGATATGAAAAATTGCAGCGGACGGGAAACCGATTATGTCTTTCATATTACGTTCTTCCGTCCGCCGTCTGCCTGCACTTTTTCAAAATTATTGATAAAATAGCGTTTAACGATTATATTTTAATTACCATTTTGGTATGAAAGGCGGCATTTTATGGAAAAAAATCGAAATTCCTGTGAAGAAATTATACCTATTAGAATAGGAATCGATGTAGGCTCTACTACCGTAAAAATTGCCGTTCTTGATAATGACGATAATATTATTTATTCCGATTACAGGCGGCATCGCGCGGATATACGCAGTACGATTATAGATGTAGTTAATAAAGCTTTCGATGAGATTGAACCCGCATTTTCCGCGGGTGAAGAGCAGACGATTTCCGTAAAAGTTACCGGCTCGGGCGGACTTTCCGTTTCTCAGTGGCTGAATATACCTTTTATCCAGGAAGTTATTGCCGCCACGACCGCCGTAAAAAAACTTATTCCGCAAACGGATGTGGTAATAGAGCTGGGCGGCGAAGATGCAAAAATAACCTATTTCAGCGGCGGCATAGAACAGCGCATGAACGGCACTTGCGCCGGAGGAACAGGAGCTTTTATCGACCAAATGGCAGCTCTTCTTGAAACCGATGCGACCGGTTTAAATACACTTGCGGCAGGGGCAACAACGATTTATCCGATTGCCGCCCGTTGCGGTGTATTTGCAAAAACCGATGTTCAGCCGTTAATTAACGAAGGTGCCCGCCGCGAAGATATTGCCGCTTCGATTTTTCAAGCGGTCGTAAACCAAACGATTTCGGGGCTTGCTTGCGGCAAACCGATACGCGGTAATGTTGCTTTTTTAGGCGGTCCGCTTCACTTTCTCGATAGATTGCGGGAACGTTTTGTCATAACGCTTAAACTTACACCTGAAGAAACAATAGTTCCCGAAAATTCTCAGCTTTTTGTCGCGGCGGGATGCGCATTTTCCGCAGAACGCTCTTACAGCTGCTCTTCCGGAACCGAAAAAAAATCGATTTTCCCGACTATTGCCGCGTTCCGCAAAAATCTTAACAATCTCGTCGGAGCGGAACTTTCCGAAGTGCAGCGCCTGGCACCCCTTTTTAACAACGCAAACGAACTTGAAGAATTCAGAAAACGTCATGCCGAAGAAAAAGCGATGCGCGGAAATCTTGATACTACGACGGGACCCGTATTTTTAGGACTGGATTCCGGCTCGACGACAACAAAAGCCGTGCTTGTAGACCAGAAAGGACGAATTGTTTGGGATTTTTACGCTTCCAATCAAGGTAATCCCGTTGAACTTGCCGTAAAAGTATTAAAAGACTTATACAGACTTCTTCCGAAAGACGTTTATATAGCCCGCGCAGTTTCTACCGGCTACGGAGAAGCGTTATTTCAAGCTGCACTGGGCGTTGATTCCGGCGAAGTTGAAACGATTGCACATTTTAGAGCCGCAGATTTTTTTGTGCCGGGAGTAGAATTCCTGCTTGATATAGGCGGACAGGACATGAAGTGCCTTCAAATCAAAGACGGTGCCATTGTCTCCATTCAGCTTAATGAAGCCTGTTCCGCCGGCTGCGGAAGTTTTCTTGAAAATTTTGCGCGCACAATGGGAATGGATATACGCGAGTTCAGTAAGATTGCACTGCTTGCGGATAAACCCGTGGACCTTGGAAGCCGCTGTACGGTTTTTATGAACAGCCGCGTAAAGCAGGCTCAAAAAGAAGGTGCCTCCGTTGCAGACATTTCGGCAGGCCTTTCTTATTCGGTAATTAAAAACGCGTTATTCAAAGTAATAAAACTCCGTAAAGCAAGCGATATCGGAACAAAGGTTGTAGTCCAAGGCGGAACGTTCAATAATGATGCCGTATTACGCGCCTTTGAAAAAATCTCCGGAGTGGAAGTGTTCCGCCCCGATGTTGCAGGACTGATGGGTGCTTACGGTTCCGCGCTTATAGCCTACGACCAATGGTGCGACCTTACCGCTCCCAAACCCGGAGAAGAGACTTCCGGCGTCAAAGAAATCCGTTCCGGTATTGCGACGCTCGACGAGCTTGAGAAGTTCCATGTCGATTTGGAATTGAGACGTTGCGGCAAATGCCAAAATAACTGCCTTCTTACGATAAATACGTTCAGCACGGGCGGAGAAAGCCGCATATTCGTTACCGGGAACCGCTGTGAACGCGGCGCGGAAATTGAAGGCAAAGTAATCGATGCCAGCAATAAAAACAATACTGCCGTAGAAGATTCCGGCGAAAAAATGCCGAATCTGTTTGAATGGAAATACAAAAGATTATTCAATTATACTCCGTTAAAAAGTGCCGACGCGCCTATGGGAGATGTAGGAATTCCGCGCGTACTTAATATGTATGAAAATTACCCGCTGTGGTTTACATTTTTTACAAAGCTCGGATTCAGAGTACGTCTCTCGCCGCGTTCAACAAAAAATATTTACGAAAAGGGAATAGAAACAATTCCGTCGGAATCGGTCTGCTATCCGGGTAAAATAAGTCACGGTCATGTAGTCTCTCTTTTGCAGCAAGGCGTAAAATTCATCTTTTATCCTTGTGCACCTTACGAGCTGCAAGAAGATTCCGGCGCGGGAAATCACTACAACTGCCCGATAGTAACGAGTTACCCCGAAGTTTTGCGGAATAACGTTGATGCGCTCAGGCAAGAAAAAGGATTGATTTATATGGATCCGTTTCTGCCGATTTACGATAAAAACCGTCTTTCGGAGCGGCTTTACGAAGAAATGCACGTCCATTTTCCGGAACTTACCCGCCGGCAGATAGATGAAGCCGTCGATGCCGCTTGGACGGAACAGCAAAAATTTAGAGAGGACACGCAAAAAGCCGGAGAAGATGCTCTCGAGCAGGTTATACGTGCAGGCGGCAACGGAATCGTACTGGCAGGCCGCCCGTATCACATTGATCCCGAAATAAATCACGGAATCCCCGAAATGATAAACGGTCTGGGGCTTGCGGTCTTTACGGAAGACAGCCTTGCACAATTCGGAAGTATCGAAAGACCGCTGCGTATCGTTGACCAATGGGTGTATCACAACCGTCTCTACCGCGCCGGCGCGTTCGTTTCCGAGATGCCCAATCTTGAACTCGTGCAGCTTACAAGTTTCGGATGCGGACTTGATGCGGTTACAGCCGATCAAGTGGATGAAATTATGAAATCCAAAGGCAGAATGTATACGCTGATTAAAATCGATGAAGGCGCAAATCTCGGAGCCGTACGAATCCGTATACGTTCGCTTATTGCCGCCGTAAAAGAACGCCAAAGGCATCATCGTACAACCGTAGTAAAACCCGCTTCATATCAACGGCAAGTTTTTACAAAAGAAATGAAGTACACGCACACGATTATAGGGCCTCAGCTTTCCCCGATGCACTTTGTGCTTTTGCAAAAAGCATTCCAATACAGCGGCTACAATCTTATCGTTTTGGATTCCATCGATCCGAAAGCCGTAGATACCGGTCTTAAATATGTTAATAACGATGCGTGCTACCCGTCCATTCTCGTTGCGGGGCAGATGATTGCCGCCCTTGAATCGGGAAAATACGACATAAATCACACTTCTTTGATAATTTCTCAGACGGGAGGCGGCTGCCGCGCAACCAATTACATCGGTTTTATACGGCGCGCATTGAACGATGCCGGCTGGAGCAAAGTGCCGGTTATATCTCTTAGCGCGCAAGCCTTTGAAAGCAATCCGGGATTTAAAATTACGCTGTCTTTGCTCCATCGTCTCATTATGAGCATTATCATCGGCGACTTACTGATGCGCCTCTTATACAGAACGAGACCTTACGAATCCGTGCCCGGTTCCGCAAATGCCATGTATGAAAAATGGAGCGGGCGCGCCGAAAAACAGCTTAAATCGCTTTCGTTTATCGGCTACCACAGACTTTTAAAGAACATTATAAAAGATTTCGATAGTCTTCCGCTTTTACCGATAAAAAAGCCGAGAGTCGGAGTTGTCGGTGAAATATTGGTAAAGTTCCATCCCACTGCAAACAATCAAATTGTCGAAACGATTGAAAAAGAAGGAGCGGAATGCGTAATGCCCGACCTTGCAGACTTTTTCGCATATTCTTTCAGCACGGGGATTTTCCGCCACGAAGAGCTTGCTTTCCCCAAAAAGACGGAACGCAATGCGAGACTCCTTGTCCGCTTCCTTGAACTTTATCGCGGCAAAATGAAGAAATATCTCGCCAAAAGCAGGCGTTTCGAGCCGCCGTCTTCAATATATGAACTTATGAAAGGTGTTGACGACATAGTTAAGCTTGGCAATATTACAGGAGAAGGCTGGTTTTTAACGGCGGAAATGGTTGAGCTTATCAAAGAAGGCGTTCCAAGTATCGCCTGCGTACAGCCTTTCGCCTGTCTTCCGAATCATGTTACGGGCAAGGGAATGATAAAAGAACTTCGGCGGCGTTTCCCCGGAGCGAATATCAGCGCAATAGATTATGATCCCGGCTCAAGTGAAGTAAATCAGCTTAACCGTTTAAAACTGCTTCTGTCCAACGCTCCTGCAGGAAAGCATCCCGACGAAGATGAAAACGGTATGATTGTAAATCCTGACGGTACGAAAGTCCGCCCTGAAATCCGCCTTGCAGCAGGAGCTGCAGGATTTAATGACCCAGAACCGGTATTGCTTTCCGCTGTTCCTGTTGTAAACACGGGAATATTGACTTCTGTCCCGCTTAAAAAGGTAAATTTATAACACGGAGGGTGTTTAATGTATTCGATGAACAGAAAATGCGCTGTTTATTTTTGTCTTACAGTGCTGTTGTTTGGCAGCGCACCGCTTTTTGCTTTATATAATCGATACGGAATTCCCGACTCATCGGAAATACGCAAAGATTTGGTTGAAACATGGTTTGAAGCACCGCTTTCATCCGTCCGAATGAATCGTCCCGAAATCCGCGAAAACAGCGTAGGGCAGAAGTTCCAAGTCCGACTTGAGGAAACAGAAGATGCATTCAATATTTTTGTTGCTCCGTATGCGCAGATAGAAGTCGATATCTATTCCGATAAAGGCAGGTCTACAGAGCTGCAAGATGTCTTTCCCGGCGACGGAGCCGGCTCTTGGCTTTTGGTGCGCGATAAAAAGACAGGTGTGCCGTCTTCCATCCGTTATTATTTTGCTGCCGACAGCGAAGTTTATGTACAGTTTACTCCGTCTGCAAAAACCGCATTTGCCGATTTTTTGATTTACGGTTTGTGTGCTTCACGCGGAGTGCCTACCGGATTGTCTTTTTCACGCTTTTATACGGCTTCCTTTGAAGAAATCGTAAAATGGACTTCGGGAATGCTTCCGTGGCAATATACGCGCATTCACACCGACGGATATCACGCTTCACTCCAAATGATTTATTACATAAGACAAAAACAGTCTTCAATTCTATATACCGAAGATGCAATGTACGATGAAAACGGGGAATCCGTATACATTTCTACCGGCGAAGCACGTCCCGTCCAGCCGGAGGAAAAAAACAAGCTGATTCTTTCCGGTGCGGGATTCTTAAAATGGATTGCAGACGGTATTATCGAGCCCCTTACCGGCGGAAAGTCAAAACGGGAACCGCTTCTTATGCAAACCGTTTCGTATAAAGATACGGGTTTTCAGGGTGTTCTTTCGCAAAAGTACAATCTTTCTTTTTCTCTCGACTGGGTAAGAAATCTTGCAACGGCGATTTATTCCGTTCGTACGGGGCGTAACTATCTGTACAATGAATCCGGCGTAGATGTTACCGTTGAACCGTTTGCGGCGGAGATAACATCGCAAGGAATCCGCAATCTTTCAGGTTTTATAAAAGACAGCGGCTACCCTGCAACGGCACTGATGCCGCTTTTATACGTTCTTGCCGCAACGGAACCGGAGACATTCTATTTTGCAGCTATCCGCGAAACCGACCGCCGCAGTCCCGAAGTAAAAGTTTTTAACGAATGCGCGGCAATATTTCCGTATTTTGACGGCAGAGGACATTTTAAATGTGCGGTATTTAAAGACGGACTTGAAATCCCGTTTGATGAATTTTACAGCCGCTATTGCAAGGAATTCATCTTTCTTACGCGCGCAAGATGTACTGAACAATTCTTTCCCGATTAAGTGCGGAACTTTACATCCGTTTTAATTAATTCAAAAAAAATGCCGCCGAATCCGCTTCGCGCGGCGTTTTGAATTTGCGACAAACTTTCGTACCCGAAAAAAAATAGTCGTAACGGCGAATTGCCCGCATACCGTAAAAACATAATTTTAAAGGAAATTATATGATTGAAAATATTGACTGGATATTTTTTGACATCGGCTCGACTTTGACGGACGAAAGCGACGCCTGCGCTATCCGCATAAAAGAGATGGCGGAAAAATCCGGCGTTTCGATTTCAGAGTGCGCCCGAACGGTAAAAGATTATTTTTCCGCCGGGAAAAACGGATTTTTAGAAACCGCACGTACTTTAGGAGTTGCGCTTCCCCCGTGGAACTCCGAAGCGGAAAAAGCGTATCCCGACTCCAAAAACTGTCTTGAGACGCTTTCGTCCCGATACAAAATCGGAATCATCGCAAATCAAAACACAGGGTTAAAAGAGCGTCTCGAAAAATTCGGTTTTCTAAAATATTTATCCGTGATTGCATCTTCCGCAGAAGAAGGCTTTTCAAAACCCGACCTAAAACTTTTTGAAATCGCTCTCGAAAAAGCGAACACAATTCCTTCCCGCTCGGTGATGGTTGGCGACCGAGCCGACAACGATATCGCCCCCGCAAAATCGCTCGGAATGAAGACCGTTCTTTTACGGCGCACGGACAATCTCTATGCGAACGCCCGAACGGAACGGGAATCCCCCGACTTTAGTGCAAAAGACTTGGACGAAGTTACGCGCCTGATTCTGCAATGATGATTTTAACGAAACGGCGAGGACGTTTCCGTCCTGCGACGCATTTTGTAAACGGGAGTGCTTTTTCCTTACGTTACGGATAGTAGCGGAAATAAAACTGCCCAGTAATTGGGATGCAGTTCACCGACCTGCTTCGCGCGGCGTTTTGAATTTACGGCAGACTTTCATAACCGAAAACATAGTCGCAGCGTCGGCATTGCGGCAAAGTTGTATCGTTTCCGGATTTATAGAACAGCCTCGCCCGTTTGCATATTGCGTGCAAAATCGGAAGAACGGAAAATCCGTGTTCGCTCAATCGATATTCGAACATGGTGCGGAATTTCATTAAATTGTTCTTGGCTCAACCATGCCGTTTTTTATCAAATCTTTAAGAGCCGCTGTCTAATCATCTTAGAACGCTGTATCTGAATACTTTAGATAAGACGATCTAAGACCTTTATATAACGTTATCTGGAAATAATAGATAACGGCATCTATAAATAATAGATAGGACTATCTAAACTCGGTAGATACCGGTATCTACCGAGTTTATCCGTGCACGAATATCCCGGAAACGGAAATACCGATAAAAAATTCTTCTTTACATCAATACGGAAAGAATCAACGAGTCAATAAAAAAAGTAGAAGATGCAGTTTGGAAGAACGTCGTGTATCGGGCACACAGTGATTTTTACACTGCCTTCCGGCTTGAGCGTAAAACAATAGCCGCAATTTTCTCAGAGGTAAAAGCCATGACTTTCCGTACACCGGCTTTTACAATCAGGGCACTTTGCGGCTATGTTGTATCTGTATTCCATAAAATACTCGGTTGCTGCCGTTATAACATTGTAAAAATAACAGTCGGCGGTAATTCGGTTAAATTCTTAAAACCATATTCTCCCCGTCGCCGAGCTAAACCTTAAATTTTTTCACCTCATGCACAAGTTTCTTAATGCTCAAGTCGTTTTTCTGTGCAAGCCCATCTACTTCCTGCACTGTGGTACTGATTTGCAATGCACCGTTGCTCATTTCGTTCATGAGGTCTTTAATGTGCAGTGTCAGTTCATCCAGTTTGTGCATTTCGTCAAAAATTCCCCGTCCTCCGGTAAGCATCTCTTGGGAGCCGGATTTTACGTCTGCCGTAATTGCGCTTATGTGTTTTATTGCATCAAGCACTTCGCGGCTGCCTTTTTCCTGTTCGTGCATGGCTTGCGTAAGCTCCGCGCTCATGCTGCGAACATTTTCGGACAGTTGGAAAATTGCATTAAACTTTTCTTCGACAATCTGCGTTGAAGAAGAAAGCGTTGTAATTTCATCGCTTAAATGTTTGAGAGTTTCCGTAATCGTCTTTCCCTGCACACTTGATTCTTCGGCAAGTTTACGAATTTCGTCGGCAACAACGGCAAAACCTTTGCCGCTTTCTCCGGCATGGGCGGCTTCAATGGCGGCATTCATCGCCAACAGGTTCGTCTGCTCTGCAATATTTTGAATCACACTCGACGCTTCAAGAAGTCCGCCCGATTGTTCAATTATCTTCTGCGTTACGGAATTTGAATTGAGCAGCGTGCGCTTTCCTTCCGCCGTCGCATCCGCAAGCGTTTTAACCAGCGCGTTGCTTTTCTCAAGAGACTGCGTAATAGAATCGATATTGGCAACCATTTCTTCAATCGAAGAGGACGAGCGCATAACGCTTGCCGCCTGATTTTCAATATTGCCGTTGAGCGATTCAATGTTTCCGATAATCCTCTTAACCGTACCTTTTGTCTCCGAAACACTTTCGGTCTGCTTGAGTGCTTCTTCCTGTACGCCGACGATGCTCGCACGGATTTCATCAATCGAAAGTGCTGTTTTTGTCATGCTGACTGCAAGAGAATTGCCCAAATCTTCCATTATGTTGCTGTGTTTTCCTACGGAACCTATGGATTTCCGCAGTTTTTCAATCGTCTTATTAAAAAAAAGCGAAATATCGCTGATTTCATCATTTCCGTGCATCGGGAGACTTACCGTCAAATCTCCTTCACCTTCCGCAATATTTTTGAGTGCCTCGGCGGTAGAAACAAGCGGAGTGCTGATTTTTTTAGAAATGAAAATAATAATTACCATGACAATCAAAATGCACGCGCCTGCAGCGATGCAAAGCAGACGGATAAGGTGATAAATAGAACCCATAAACTCTTTTTCTTCGGCGTAAGCAACCAAAGTCCAGTCTGTTTCCGGAATTTTTGTGTAAGCAGCGGTTTTTCGTACGCCTTTGTTATCCAGATAGAAATCAAAACCGCTTCCCGAACTTGCAATAGCTTTTTTCTTAAATATCGAAAAGCTGTCTTCTTTTTCAGATGTGGAAGCGGATGAAGAATTGCCGCCCGTATTATTTTTTGCCGCTTCTTTTGCGGCAAAAAGATCCGCTTTGATTTTTTCCGCATCGGGTTCGGCAATTACAGTTCCTTCTGCGTCCAGTACAAACAGTTTTCCGCCGCGCCCCAAATCTATTTTTCCGATGTCTTTTGACATTTGCGAAGCATCATATTCGACTGCAAGCACACCGTTTATGCGGTTATCTTCTCCGTAAACGGGAACTGCCGCTTTGTAAATAATATAGTCTCGTTCGGACGTGTGAGGCGGTGTAATGTCGAATTTCCCGCTCAAGGCTACTTGCACCCATTCTTTCTTTTTTCCGGATTTTGATTTTCCGTCCGTATACCACAAATAAGCCGAGTTATTTCAGTAAATGCCGCGAAGCCAGCCAAGTTCTGTGTTCCGTGCAACTTCACGCATCAAAAATGCCATTTTTTGCTCTATGGGAATGTCTTCACGGTAAATTGTATCGCAGTGTGCAAGTGTTTCAAGATTCGAGCGTGGAGATGCAATATATTTTTCCGAAAAAATCTTCGCCTGATCTTCCACAATCGTCGTTAAATTCGTGTGAATTTGCGCCTCTAATACAGCCGTTGCCTGATTTACGGCAATAAAGCTAATTACGCAAATTGAAAAAACACTTAGCAGCCCGAAATATACCGGCAGCCGCTTTTTAAGTGTAAAGCGCTTTGATTTTCCCACAATGAACCTCCTCATTGCTGAAAACAAACTCCGACTTGTATTTCCGCGTTGCATATAAAAATTTTGCAAAGCGAAAAAAAAACATTTAAAATTATATTCTCGCTATTCTTCCCGTTCTTCCCACTTCTGACGGCTGGCTTTTAGTTCCAACTGTACGGGGATTTTATCGAATCCCAAATCTTTGCGTATTTGGTTTTTCAAAAACGTTATGTATGTTTGCGGAACTACTTCCGGGCGCGTTGCAAAAATCAAAAAAGAGACGGGATTCGTCTGTGTCTGCGTCATATAGCGGATTTTAAAATGCGCGGTTTTGCTTGCCGGAGGCGGGTATTTGAACAGCCAGTCTTTAAGCGCGGCATTAAGCGCGGACGTTTCGATTTTGCGCGTAAGCTGGGCATATAATTCAAGCGCGGTGTCTAAAAGATTTTTTATGCCGGTTCCTTCAAGCGCGGACACCGCAGCAATCGGCGCAAATTCCATCTGCCCGAACATGATATTGATCCATTCTTTGCGGTCGCGGAAAGTTTTTTTATCCTGCGGCTGCGTATCCCACTTATTCAAAACAAATATAATGCCGCGCCCGCGCTCAAACGCAAGACTGCAAATCTTTTTGTCCTGTTCGGAAAGCCCTTCTTCCGCGTCAATCAAAAGAAATACGATGTCCGCGCGGGACAGTGTTTTTATCGCGCGGTTGACCGAATAATATTCGACATTTTCGTTGACTTTCGCCTTGCGCCGAATTCCCGCCGTATCGAGAACGATGAATTTTTTCTGCCGATATTCAAATTCGCCTTCAACAGTGTCGCGCGTCGTTCCCGCATAATCGCTTACGATTGACGCTTCCGTATGAGTCAGTCGATTCGACAGCGTAGATTTTCCCGTATTCGGTTTACCCATAATGGCGATTCTAATCGGCTCTTCGGTTTCAATCTCTTTGACTTTGGAAAAATCCAGCCGCGACACGAGCGCGTCCGTCAATTCGCCGATATTGTCGCCGTGTGCTGCCGAAATAAAAATAAGCTCGTTAAACCCGAACTTTGCAAACTCCCACGCTTCGCTTTCTTTGCGTCCGCCTTCTGTTTTGTTGACAGCGGCAATCACTTTGTCCCAATAAGGGCGCAGCTTTAAGATAAATTCTTCATCTTCTCCGGTAATCTGTCCCGCTTCAAGCAAAAGCAGAACTAAATCCGCTTTTTCGATGACGGAAAGAGAGCGTTCCACGACCAATGCGTCAAGCTCCGCTTCTTTCGTGCCTTCATCGCGCTGAAGTTTGTATCCGCCCGTATCAACCAGATGAACAGGATTTCCGTTTAAAAACGCATCTCCTTCAACAGGATCGCGCGTAACGCCGGGTGTCGGGTCTACAATCGCAAGTCTGCGGTTCATAAACCGATTGAACAAAGTCGATTTTCCGACGTTCGGACGCCCTGCAATTGCAATAACAGGCAAGCCCTCATATTTTTTATCCGCAATTCCGACTTTTTTTTCCTCATCGCCGTCGTCTTTCGATTTTGAAAAATCCGGTTTAATTCGTTTTGCCATAATAAATCCGTCGTTTTAAAGTTTGTTAATTTTCGCGGAAGAAATTGCCTGAAGTTCAGCCATAGAAAATCTTGAAAGCAATTCTTTAGTTTTTGAGATAAGTTTAGGACTCATGCTTAAAATACGGATTCCAAGTCCTGCCAATACAAGAATTCCGTCCTGTCTGCCTGCCATTTCTCCACAGACCGCAACAGGAAGTCCATGCCGTTTTGCGCTTAAAACTGTCATATTTATAAGCCGCAATACCGAAATGTTGAATTCATCATAAAGCGGAGCGACAGCAGGATTTTCCCTGTCAACTCCAAGCGTGTACTGAGTCAAATCGTTCGTGCCGATTGAAAAGAAACCGCAGACTTCTGCAAGACAGTCCGAAGCGACGGCGGCGGCGGCAGTTTCAATCATTACACCGACCGGCACATCTTCTTTAAACGGAATATTTTCCGCTTTAAGCTCGCTCTTAACTTCTTCAATAACAGCAAAAGAATCTGTAACCTGCTCAAAAGTTGTAACAAGCGGAAGCAAAATTCTAAGGTCGCCGAAAACGCTTGCTCGATAAAGAGCGCGCAGCTGAGTCTTAAAAATATGCTTGTGAGCAAGGCATAATCGAATTGCACGCATTCCCATCAAAGGATTTGTTTCCGCAATGTTCGGAATATCAACGGATTTTACAAGTTTGTCTCCGCCTGCATCCAAAGTTCTGATGGTAACAGGTTTGTCTTTCATCACGGTTAAAACTTTTTTATATGCTTCAAATTGTTCATCTTCCGCAAAAGGTTTTGACGCCGCATCTGAACTTCCGTCCGTTCTGCTCATATAAAGGAATTCCGTCCTGAAAAGACCGATTCCGTCCGCGCCTTCTTTTAATGCGAGTTCCGCTTCTTCCGGGGTGCCGATATTTGCATACAGCGAGAATTTTATGCCGTCTTCCGTAACGGCAGGTTTATCAAGATATGCTTTAAGAAGAAATTGCTCTCTCTTTTCCCTTATTATGCGTGATTCATATTCCGAAATGATTTCTTCATCAGGCGCGATAAAAACCTTTGCGGCATTGGAATCGACTATTACCGCTTCTCCGTTATTTAATTTGCTTCTGACGGCGGCAATATCCACTCCTACAACTGCAGGAATCCCGTAATTTCGCGCAAGAATAACCGTATGGCTCGAAACGCCTCCGTCTGCAAGCACAAGACCTGCGACAGCTTTTTTTGAAAGTATAATCGCATCAGTCGGATTTATCGTAGATGCAACAATTACGCTGCCTTTGGGAACTGTATTTATGTCGAAAGAATGAATCCCGAGCATTTCGTTGAGAACGCGCCCGAATACATCCAGAATGTCCTGCGCTCTTTCTGCAAGATATGCGTTGCCCGCACTTCGGAGTTTTTCCGCATATTCTTTTGCTTTTAAGTCAATCGTATATTCTATGCTGAACAATGTCGCTTCAAACTGGTGTTTTACTTCCTGCAAAAAAACAGGATCTTCGAGCATCTGTATATATGTTTCAAAAATTTCACGTTGAATATCGTTCGCTTTGTTTTCTTTTGAAAGTCGGGCAAGATTTTCCGCAATGTCTGCGGATATGGATTTTTTTGCAATTTCAAAACGCTGCCAACCTTCATCCGTTTCATTTGCAGCAATCTGCTTTTGAGGAATGGTCTTTTTGATTTGTTCAGGAATTATAAACGCAGGCCCTATTCCCGTCCCGCTAGATGCAGAAATACCTATAAAAACATCCATGTTGCGGCAATTATAACTGAGAGTTTAAGAAGCTGTCAATTAAACATCTCCGCCGCAGTATTTCCCAAAATCTCATTAATCACATTTAATTTTCTGCCCGTCCGCCCCGCCGCCGCGTCCCCTAAAAAGCTCTACGCAAGTTTTGCACAAGCAAAACTTGAAGCGGACGGAGGTAATGCTAAATCCGGTGGACAAAGTTTTCCCGTCCGCCCAACCCGTCCCGCTCGAAGCGAGTTGCTCGCCCCGCTCGAAGCGAGATGCTCGCCCCGCCCGAAGCGAGTTAGTCGCCCCGCCCGAAGCGAGTTAGTCGCCCCGCTCGAAGCGAGTTGCTCGCCCTGCTTGAAGCGAGTTAGTCGCCCTGTTCGAAGCGAGATGCTCGCCCTGCTTGAAGCGTATCGTCCACCCTGTTCGAAAACTATCGCTCGCCCTGCTCGAGAAGTGCCGACACCCCCGATACTTTTTCATCAAGTTTTCCGATAAAGAAAACTTGAAGCGGACGGACGGAAAATTAAATCCGGTGGACAAAGTTTTCCCGTCCGCCAGACTACTTACTCAGCAGATTGTTCAAATGGCGCACAAAGAGCGCAGGCTCTTTAATTTCAACGCCGGCAATCAGCAGGGCTTGGTTCAAGAGGACTTCGGAAACGTCTTTGATAAAGGCGTCGTCGGTCGCATCTTTGAGTTTTGCAACAAGCGGATGCTCTCCGTTGACTTCAAGAATCGGTTTTACTTCGGCAAGACCGCCTTGTCCCATCGCTTTCATCATGCGCTCCATCTGGAACGACGGGTCGTTTTCGTCAACGACAATGCACGAAGGGCTTTCGGAAGACAAGCGTTTGCTCAATTTTACTTCCTTTACCTTGCCCTCAAGCGCTTTTTGAATCTTTTCGACGACGGGCTTAAATTCTTTTTCCTTTTTTTCCGCTTCTTCTTTGTTTACGCCAAGTTCTTCGTCGCTTCCTGCGCGGTTAACGGCTTTCAACTCGAATTCCTTGTATTTGCCGTAGCCCGGAATTACGATGTCGTCGATTTCGTCCGCCATGATGAGCACTTCAAAGCCCTTGTCCGTGTACGCTTTCAAAAGCGGATTTTCGCGGAGGTTCTTTTCGTCGGTGCCGGTGATGTAATAAATCGCCTTTTGCTCAGGCTTCATGCGCTGAACGTATGCGGCAAAACTCGTCCAGCTGCCGTCGCCCGTGCCGCTTTTATCCGTGCTCTTAAAGCGCACGATTTCTGCGATTTCGTCGCGGTTTGCGTAGTCGCCGTACAAGCCTTCTTTCATCGGGCGGTTGAATGCGGCAACAAATTTATTCCATTTTTCGATTGCCGCTTTTTCATCGTCGGAAGGGTTTTCCGAGCCGCGCGCTTTATCCGCCGCTTCTCCCATCTTTTTGAATTCGGAAAGCAGTTTTTTCACCGACTGCGTTTTAATCGCCTCAAGCACGCGGTTTTGCTGCAAAATCTCGCGGCTGACGTTGAGCGGCAAATCCTCCGAATCGATAACGCCGCGCACAAAACGCAAATACGCCGGAAGCAGCTCGCGGTCGTCGTCCGTAATAAATACGCGCTTAACGTAGAGTTTTACGCCGCTTTTGTAGTCCGCCTGATACATATCGAACGGAGCGCGCTGCGGTACAAAGAAAAGCGTCGTGTATTCCTGCGTGCCTTCCGCGTGCGTGTGAATGTGCATGAGCGGGTCTTCGCCGTCGTGTCCGATTGTCTTGTAAAACTCGTTGTAGTCGGCGGCTTTCAGTTCCGACTTCGGCTTTTTCCAAAGTGCCGACGCGCTGTTTACTTGGTCGATTTTGTTTTCGGAAGACTTGACGTTGCCTTTGTCGTCGTATTGATTTTGCGTGTAGTGCAGGTAAATGGGAAATGCAATGTGGTCGCTGTAGCGTTTAATAAGCTCTTCGATTTTCCAGCGGCTCGCGTACTCTTTGCTGTCGTCGTTCAAGTGCATGACGATTGCAGTGCCGTTTTTGTCCGTTTTATCGAATCCGAAGCGTTTTGCCTCCTCGCTGTCCGCGCCCACTTCGTCCAAGTCATAAGAGTTCGTGCCGTCGCTTGCCCAGTGCAAGAGTTTTGAATCGGCAGCGGCTTTCCGCGTATACACGTCGATTTTTTTTGCCGCCATAAATGCCGAATAAAATCCCACGCCGAATTGTCCGATGAGCGCGGAATCTTTTGCCGCGTCGGCAGACAGTTTTTCAAGAAATGCTTTCGTGCCGGAGCGCGCAATCGTTCCCAGATTGTTCTGCAAATCTTCTTCGTCCATGCCGATTCCGCTATCCTGCACGGTAAGCGTACCGTCTTTTTCGTCAAACGAAATGTCGATACGCGGGTCAAACTGAATCGCCTTGTACGCGTCGTCGGAAACTGTCAGATATTTGAGTTTATCCAGCGCGTCCGACGCATTAGAAACGATTTCGCGCAGGAAAATATCCTTGTTGGAATACAGCGAATGAATGATGAGCTTTAAAAGCTGGTTCACTTCCGTCTGAAATTCATGTTTAGCCAATTTCTTTACCTCTTTTGGATTTTTGTTTATTCCCAAATATAACAAGCAGAGGAAAGAGAGGGCAAGAATAAAATAGCGGACGAAAAAAAGGAACTTTGAAGATTTTGCAGATTATTCGCCCGCTGCAAGTTTTTCTGCGGAAAACTTGAGATAAAAGTGATTTTGCGGATGCAAAGAAGAGGGCGGCAAATAAACACCCCCGACGCGAGAGTCGGGGTAATAAACCCTCCGCACGAATAAACATGCTTGAAAGACTTAACAATACTGCTGCTGCCGCCGCCATTTGACCTTGTGCGGTGTCTTATAAAGCTGTAATTGCCGCTATCAAACCGAAAATAACGCCGGGAGCGTTTGCCGCCGCAAGCGGATAATCTTTTTTATCTTTAAGCAGCGCATATAAAACCCATATTGTGCAATTTATTGCCGCAGCCAACGGCTGAAGAAAAATACTTTTATTCCCGCTCAAATTATTCATAATCTGCGGAATATAGGATATGTACATGGTAACCGATAAGGCTGTTCCTACCCAACCGATAATCTTTAATTTATTTTCACTCATTGCAGCTCCTTAAAAATCTATAATTCTTAATTAAAAATTATAAATTTTTTCTGACTATATATGTTTAATGCCGATTGCACAAGAACGGCTGTTACGCACACACGGATAAAGTATTTCTAAACTTTTTCCGAAATTGTTCAGCTTGACTATGTATAACCATAAATATACACTCCGGCTATAACATTTTGTTAAGGAGAGAGTTTAAATGAAATTATTGAGAGGTTTAAACATGAAACTTTCAAAGAAAATTCTTGCTGCTGCCGCAGTTCTTGCCGCTTCAGCGATGGTGTTCGTCGGATGTAAAGGCATTGGGGCGAATGATGACGGTATAGAATCTAAAAATAAACGAGAGCAGTCTGCTGAAGGAAAAGCCGGTGCATCGGATGGTACTACATATACTCGTTTTTATAAGGAATTCGGAACCGGTGAAAATGTATATGAGGCGGATTGTGTTATAACGCTTACAGGCGGCAACAGCAAAAAGACAGCTGCGGGATTTATGTTCGGTCTCCACACCGATAAAGTTTCCAAAAATAAATCTGCATTTGTTGCAGCGGTTCGTGTCAATGGCGGTAAGCCTGAATTTTATGTCAGCCACTTTTCCGATTTTACAGATGATGAGCTTAAAGACAGTACGAGAGCTGAAATAGGAACTGAAGATGCAACATGGCCACTAAAGGACTGGTGTCAGCTTGCTTCCGGTGGATTCACTTATGATGCTGCAGCGGATAAACTTAGCGTAAAGATTGAATTAAGAACTGCTTCCGACGGTGAAATCTTCGTAAAAGTTGGAAATGATAAACTATCGATTCAGCCAAGTAAATATAGTGCTTTTTCCGATAAGG
The DNA here is from genome assembly GCA_963548875.1 of uncultured Treponema sp. GTDB lineage: Bacteria > Spirochaetota > Spirochaetia > Treponematales > Treponemataceae > Treponema_D. Next base: position 17,840 of record CAUUVZ010000018.1, read on the forward strand.
TAGATGTTGAGAAAAAGCAGACGAAAACTAAAGGTCATGTAATAGGCAAAATCGCTTCTTACGGTGTTATTTATCCGACTTCTGCGGCTCCTGCAAATAAACTTACTGCAACATGGAAAGTTTCCAATGATAAAGTTACAATTGGAACTCTTAATGCGGAAGTTGTAGAAGAATAATCTTCTTTAAATAACTCACACAATTTATAAACCGGCTGTGTAAAAATACCAGCCGGTTTTGTGTTTTAGAGTGCATACATTTAAAATATTTTTGAAGGATTTTATGCATCTTATAATTGCGGAAATATCCAGCAAGGTGGCGGACATTGCTGTAGTTTTTCTGCTCGACAAAACAGTTGTCATTTTTCTTGTAAGAGCGGCTTCTCGTAAAAGTGATTTTGTTTTCGTTACACCATTTGAGCATCTGATAGTTTTTGAATTCTCCGTCATTATCAGAATCAAGACCTTTAAGTGCATACGGAAGTCTTGTCCTAAGATCTTCAGCACTTTCTTTTACCCAGCGGTGAGCTCTGTTCAAAAGCGCATATAAAACAGTCCAGCCTGTACAGACATCAGTAAAGGTAAGTGTATAACAGTATTCTCCGTAAGCATTTCCACCGTCGTGTGCAACTGTATCCATCTCAAAAAAGCCATGATTCCGGTCATCCCAGTCAAAATAAACACGAATAGGAATGAGTTTATTCAGATTCCCTGCCGCTTTAGTTGTAGTAGTTCCATGAAGTTTATTTTTCTGGCGTTCACCTTTTAACTCTCTGTTTACTGTTGCACTGGAAATCTGAAGGAGTTGGGAGCGGATTTCTACTGGGATTTGAAAATAAGGTTCAGCTTCCAGGTCATCAATGTTTTCACGGATAAAGGGAACCGGACGCTGCCCGCACATGTAATCAAATGTCTGCCGGATTCTTATCAGGGAATTGATTACATCGATTCCATATTTTGGGATGTAGATTCTCTTTTTCTTTTTCGGAAGTTCAACTTTTGATGTTTTAATTATACGGTCGTTGAAATTATGTTCCCGCTTTTTTATACAGGAATTTAATTTTGCAATTGCATATTTTCTGTGAAATCCCGTGAGTTGGATATACTCGTTAAGAATATCTTTCTTTGCTTTTCTGTCAGAATGCCGGTATCGTTCTGCAATTTCTTTTGTTACCGAATTTCGCTCCTTCATAGTCAACCCCATTTTTTCCTCCAGCAGATTCAATTCTACTGAATATTATTTGGGTAAGATTTTCATATGATTCACAGCTTTCTTTTCGGTAAGATTTTACGTGATTCAATGCGCGTATTTGACAATCATTAAAAAAAATGTACATTACCGACTACATTTTAATATCCTTTTAAGATGGACTCGTGGCTCACGGCTTTTTTATTGTAGAGTTTCGAATTACAATACGGATTTTTACAGCCGATTTTCCATGCGGGAGGAAAATAAATATGTTCAACTTCAAAAAAATTATCTTATGTACGGCTGCGGGACTTTGCGTCGGTGCGGGAGTTTTTGCGAAAAGCGTTGTGATGTCGTGGGAGCGTCCCGAACTTCGGGAGACGTATATTGCCGCGTACACGCCGTATAGGACGTTTATTACGTACGCCGAGTTGCAGGATGATATTGAATCGCTTGTTTACTATCTAAAAACAGCGTATGCGGGCTATGACGAGATGAAAGAGCGCGGCTTTAAGGCGGAACTTGTCCGTGCTGTGCTAAAAAACTATGAGGGGCAGAAAAAAATCGAATCCCGCAAAGTCTTTTTTGACTTGCAGAATGCCCTTCGTCCCTATGTCAAGGATATGCATTTTTTCATAAAAGCATGGAATGACATAAGTATGCTCACTCCCAAAGCCGTCTTCTATTATGCGAATGTCTTTGTCAAAAAGACGGAAGACGGCTACAAGGTCTGTCAAAGCGGCGTTCCGTCCGTGATGATTGATTCCAAGTTCACCGGAAGCGAAGAAAATCTTTTTTACTATCCGGTAAAAGGCGAAAACGTGTATCGACTTGGAGTCATTGCGGATAAAAAGACGAGTTTTCATGCGTTCCATTTTGACGGAAAGAGCATTGCCGTTCCCGTATATGACGACGGGGCGATTGAATCTTTAGGGAATATCAAATTCCGTGAAATCGAGACGGCGGATTCCGCATACGTGAGTATTTCAAGTTTTATGCTGCCTCCTGAAAACTCTCAGTTCAGACGCGGGGCGGAAATCATTTTTAAAAAATATATGAATCTGGGAATAAAGCACCGCAATAAGAAAAATATTATTATCGACCTCAGGGGAAACGGCGGAGGCGTGTTGCAGTATTCCGAATATCTTTTTTACTCGATGACGCAGAAAAATCCTAAACCGTATGAACGAGACGGACTGAAAGCTGCGGATACATGGGCTTCGGAAAAGTTTTCTATGATGATAGTGGAATCTCCCGCGACGTGCAGGGCGCATATTTTGAACTACGAATTACTCGGTACACGGGATAAAACGACAGAAGCGACTTACAAAAAGTTGATGAAAAATCCTGCGAGGGTTTGCTCCGTTTTAGAGTTTCCGCAGAAAGCAAACCGCTGCTTTTACGATGGACGAATCGTCATCCTTATTGACCGCAACACTATGAGCGCATCGGAAGAGGCTGTTTTCCTTGCAAAAAAAGCGGTCGGCGCAGACAAAGTTTTTGTTGTCGGCGAAAACTCGGGCGGCTGTTTTGAATACGTTGACATTTTGGACTATGCACTTCCCAACAGCGGGATTTATGTCAATTTGGGAAGCAAGAAAATTACTTCGCTCAACGAGAATCTCGACTGGCACGGTGAAGGCTCCGGAATCTACCCCGACTTTTGGTCGCTCGGCAAAGACTTGAACGACACGATTTTCATGATTACGCACGACGAAGAACTGAAAGAAAAATTACCGACGGCGGCAGCGGGATTTGACAATCATTAAAAAAAAATGTACATTGACGCCGTACATTTTAATATCGGTTTTAAGATGGACTCGTGACGCACGGGTCTTTTTTTATGCAAACGCATTATAACTTAAACCTGTTCGGAAACTTCCCTTTCAAAACAGGATACTTTAAAACTTGTCAGCCCGAACGATAAAAAATTTATCTAACAGAGCTGTTATCTGAGCAACGGTAAAAGTTTTTATTTGGAGTAAACGTGGAATATAAATCTCAGGATTCGTTTCCCTACTACAGGGAATGTGCACCGCTTGTAGAAGCTTTGGGATATTTTCTTGTGGAGCTTAATGTTTTAAATCATAAATCGGGCGTTAGAATTTATGCGGTAATTGCCGCAAAAGATTCCGCCCGTGAAATAGGTGTTGACGATTGCTCAAAAGTTCATCATGCGCTTTTGCCGCGTCTTGAAGCTCTGCTTGGAACGGACGACACTTATATGGAGCTTACTTCTCCCGGAATGGAGCGAAATATTAAAAATGCGGCGGAGTTTGTTTTTTTTATCGGGCGGGAAGTAAGAGTTTGGGATAAAAATATTTCGGACTGGGTCGGCGGTAAAATTACTGCCGCCGATGATAAATCCGTAACTTTGGAAAAAGACGATCTGGAACAAACTTTTTATTTTGAAAATATAGCAAAAGCAAAATTTATACATTTATAATTACGGGGGCTTAAAATGTCAGAAATGGCAGAAGCTATTCACGCTCTGATTGCGGAAAAAGGTTATTCAGAGGAATCTGTAAAGCAGACAATTGAAAGTGCGCTCAAAGCGGCTTATAAAAGAACTTACGGAACGGCAGAAAATGCTATCGTACGTTTTGAAGACGATATGTCGGATGTTTCGATTTATTCCAGAAAGACGGTTGTTGACGGCGTTTACGATCCTGTTGTGGAAATCGAACTGGAAGATGCAAAAAAATTAAGCGAAGACTGTGAAATCGGAGATGAAATCGACATTCTTGAAGACCCAAAGTCTTTTGACCGCTCTGCAGTTACAACCGGCAAACAGACCGCTCATCAAGGTCTTAACGAAACAATAAAAGATTCGCTTTACAATCAATATAAAGACAAAATCGGTGAAATGATAAACGGTTATTACCAGCGCGAACGCAACGGCAATATTTATGTCGATTTGGGAAATGCCGGAAAACTCGAAGGAATTTTGCCGGTAAAATATCAATCTCCTCGCGAAACTTATGAGCAAGGCGACAGAATTAAGTCGATAATAGTAGATATAAAGCGGACATCGGCAGGATTGCAGCTTGTTCTAAGCCGCAGCGATCCTCGCCTTGTAAGCATAATTATGGAGATGGAAATTCCAGAGATTGCAGACGGAACCGTAAAGATTGAAAGTATCGCACGCGATGCAGGCTACCGCACAAAGATGGCAGTTTCTTCTATTAGAGAGGAGATTGATCCCGTAGGAGCTTGTGTAGGAACAAAAGGCGTGCGCATACAAAACGTTATCCGCGAGCTGTTGGGTGAAAAGATTGACGTTTTGCGATACGATTCGGATCCGTCGGTATTTATCAAAAATGCGCTTTCTCCGGCGCAGGTAAGCAGAGTTGTAATTCTTGATGCCGAAAAACGTGAAGCTCTTGCAATAGTTGACGATTCAAACTTTTCGCTTGCAATCGGAAAACAAGGGCAGAATGTACGCCTTGCAAACCGCCTTTGCAACTGGAATATCGATGTAAAAACTCCCGAACAGACTGCAGGAATGGACTTTTCGGATAAAGCGACTACACAAGCGGCTCTTAATCTGTTTAAGGATGATGAGGCGGAAGATTCTGAAATTACGACAGTCGCAGAGCTTCCGGGAATTACACAGCGCGTTGCGGAGCTGTTAAAGAGCGGCGGTATTGAAGACATCGTTCAGTTTATGGATGCGTATGAAAACGGAAGCGCGGCAAAAATCGAAGGACTTACGGAATCCGAAATTGACGATGTTTATAATTTAATAAAAGATAATGTTGAGTTTGTTGAAGAAGAAAACGATTCCGGCACAGCGGATTCCGCTCAAGAACAAGCCGCAGAAACAGCAGAAGACGAAGAAAAGTATTACTGCCCTGAATGCGGTGCCGAAATAACTCTTGAGATGACGCATTGTCCGAAATGCGGCGTTGAATTTGAATTTACAGAGGACGAGGAATAGGATATTTTATGGCAGAAGAATCTGAAAAAAAACCTGAATTTGTTATTCACAAAAAACAGCCGGAAAGCGGCAGTACCCCGGCGACAAAAAAGCGCGTTGTGGTGGTAAAAAAATCTTCTGCTCCGGCTGCAGCGGATAATTCAAGCGAAACGCAGAAACGCACAGCCGTCCGCGTTGTAGTAAAGCAAAAAGATAGCGATGTGCAAAAGCCAGTACAGCAGACTCCTGTACAGCCGCAGCCGAAACCGGTGCAGAAAACGGATAAAGCGGACTTTGCGCAAAAAAATACCGCAAAGGTTTCCCGCTCTCAGCAGAATAAATCGGATGATCGCCGCGAACAAAATAAAACGTTTGAATTGAATTCCGCTCGTCCCAATGTTAAAGCGGGAAATCTTTCCGATACACGTTCTTCGCGCGGCGGATATAACAACCGCGGAGGATACAATAACGGTTCTTCCGGCTATAACAACGGAAACTCCGGTTTCGGACGTAATAACCGCAGAAATAATGACGGCGGTTTTACCGGTACGCAGGCGCGACAGGGTTATCAAGACAGAGAACGCGGCGGACAGGGACAAAATCAAAACCGTGACGGACAAAACCGCGGTTACGGACAGAACAGAGGCAATTTCCAAAACAGACAGGGCTTTAACAACCGCGGAGGACAAAATCAGGGCGGACAGCGTTTCGGACAAGGCGGATTCCGTTCAGGCGGCGGTACGTCCGGTTCAGTTCCTCCGTTGATGCAGGGGCGAACTCCGGCAAAAACGCAGTTTAAGGGCAAAAAGCAAATTTATAAGCGCAAGGACGAAGAGCAGTTCGACGACAAGTTCTTTGAGCAAAAGAAAAAATCGGATACGCCTGTAAACGTCGTTCCTAAGTCAATCGATATAATGGAAACAATTTCCGTTTCCGATCTTGCGCGCAAGATGAATCTTAAAGCAAGCGACCTCATCGCAAAACTTATGGCGATGGGAATGATGGTTACGATTACGCAGTCTATAGATTCGGATACGGCAACTCTTCTTGCAGAAGAATACGGCTGCACAGTCAACCTTATAAGCCTTTACGATGAAACTGTTATCGAAAGCGATGCAGGCGATGAGGCGACAAAAGAAGCCCGTCCGCCGATTGTTACGGTTATGGGACACGTTGATCACGGAAAGACAAAAACTCTCGACGCGATACGAAATTCTCACGTTGCCGAAGGCGAGTTCGGAGGCATTACGCAGCACATCGGCGCGTATTCGGTTACGACGGAAAAGGGTCGCATAACTTTCCTCGATACGCCGGGACATGAAGCGTTTACGATGATGCGCGCACGCGGAGCGCAGGTTACGGATATTGTTGTGCTTGTCGTTGCCGCGGACGACGGCGTTATGCCGCAGACACTTGAAGCTATAAGCCACGCCAAAGACGCTAAAGTTCCTATCATCGTTGCGGTCAACAAAGTCGATAAGCCAGAAGCAAATCCCGACCGTGTAAAAACTCAGCTGAGCGAACACGGTTTGACGCCTGAAGAATGGGGCGGCGACACGCAGTACGTTCATATAAGCGCACTCAAGGGCGAAGGCATTGACGACCTCCTCGACGCAATTTTGCTGCAGGCTGAAGTGCTTGAGTTAAAGGCGAATTACGACTGCCGCGCTGAAGGAAAAATTCTTGAGTCGCGAATCGATAAGGGACGCGGAGTTGTGTCTTCAGTCATCGTACAGCAGGGAACGCTCTCTCAAGGCGACCCGTTTGTCGCAGGTATATATTCCGGACGTGTGCGCGCACTCTTCAATGATTTGGGGCAGCGTATCGACTCTGCAGGTCCTTCTACGCCGGTCGAAATACTCGGAATGGAAGAGATGCCGAACGCGGGCGATCCGTTCCAGGTTACGGAGTCGGAAAAAGAAGCTCGTGCAATTTCTACCAAACGGCAGGAACTCAAGCGTTTTGAAGACGCGAAAGCCGTCAAAAAGGTTACGCTCGACAATCTTTACAGCACAATCGAACAAAATGAAATTAAAGAGTTTAAAGTCATCATAAAAGCGGACTTGCAAGGTTCCGCCGAAGCGTTGAAAACTTCGCTTGAAAAACTTTCGACACGCGATATTCGCCTTGTGGTCATTCATTCGTCCGCAGGCGCAATCAACGAAAGCGATGTTACGCTTGCCGCCGCCGACTCGAACGCAATCATCATCGGATTCAACGTTCGTCCGACGCCGAAAGCAAAAGCGCTTGCCGACCAGGAACGCGTAGAAATCCGCAAGTACAATATCATCTACAAGGCTGTTGAGGAAATTCAAGCGGCGATGGAAGGTATGCTCTCGCCGGATACAAAAGAAGAAGTTATCGGCTCCGTCGAAGTGCGTAACACATTCAAAGTACCGAAAATCGGCGTGATTGCCGGCTGTTACGTTACCGACGGCGTTGTACGCAGAAACAGCATGGTAAATCTTATCCGCGACGGCATCGTCAAGTTTACAGGCAAGATTTCTTCGCTCAAACGCTTTAAAGACGACGCAAAAGAAGTTGCAGTCAACTTTGAATGCGGTATCGGGCTGGAAAATTGGCAGGATATTCAAGTCGGCGACCATTTTGAAATCTTTGAATACGTTGAAGTTGCGCGGAAACTCGGCGAGCGGCTGGTCGATATTGCGGAAAACGAAAAGAAAGCTGCCGAAGCTGCCGCAAAAGCGGAAGCCGAAGAGGATAAATAATGGGACAATACCGTATGCAGCGGCTTGATGCCCAGCTTCGAGAAGAAATATCGTCGCTTTTGCTCCGCGGTGAAATAAAAGATCCGCGCGTATCAAATTTTTTGAGCATAAACCGCGTCGCTGTCTCTTCCGATTTGAGCTATGCGAAAGTGTACGTTTCAACTTTCCTTTCGGACGCGCAGCTAGAAAAAGGTGTTGACGGTTTGAATAATGCAGCAGGTTTTATCCAGTCGTCGATTGCAAAAAAACTGCGTATCCGCAAATTCCCCAAATTTACGTTTGTTGTCGATAAGGGAATGAAAGAAGGCTTTCACATGGTGCAGCGTCTTACAGAACTTGAAAAAGAATCCGAAGAAGCGAATACGAACGAGACGAGCGCGGCAAAAACTGCGGACAGCGAAAACTAAAATCTTGAACTTGAACAATAAAAACACCGCCGGAAAAATCGTTTTACTTGCAAAACAGCCGGGACCGACGAGTTTTGCCTCTTTATACGCCGTTAAACGCGCGCTCGGCACCGCGAAAGTCGGGCACACGGGAACGCTCGACAGCTTTGCGGAAGGACTTCTGGTCGTATGCGCCGGCTCTTTAACGCGCCTTGCAAGCCGCATAACGCAATTCGACAAAACCTATGAAGCCGTTATCCGCTTCGGAGAAGAAACCGATACGCTCGAATGCACGGGCGACATCGTAAGCTCTGCTCCGTTGCCCTCCAAAAACGACTTTGAAAAAGCCCTCGCCCGTTTTACCGGAAACATTATGCAGTCGCCTCCCGCATTTTCCGCACTCCATGTTGACGGCGCGCGCTCAAGCGATTTGGCGCGGCAGGGAATGAGCGTTTCATTGCCCCCGCGTCCCGTTACCGTTTACGAAAGCAAAATCATTGAAATTTTGGAAGACTCATCCGGCGCGGTAAGAGCTGCTCGCGTGCTGTTTTCGGTCTCCAAAGGGACGTATATCAGAAGCCTTGCACGCGATATTGGTGCCGAATGCAAAAGTGCCGCACATCTTGCGGGGCTGCGCCGAACGCAAGTCGGGGACTTTATGCTTGAAGATGCGGCAGGATTTGATGCGCTTAAAACTTTTACGATTGAATCGGCACTGGAAAACGCAGAAAGACTAAAACTTTGTGCGGGCAACTTTGAAAAACGCGGCGACGGAAAAAAACGTGCGGACTTGGGAGATTTGATTTCCGACATTCAAGAAAAAGCACTCCCGATGACGGAAAACCTTGCCGCCTCTTGCGGATTCGGCTGCGTTTTATTGCGACAGACTGCGGAAAACTCTTTTAAAAACGGCGCAAAATTATCGGGAAAAATGTTTTCTTCCCCGCTCGAGCGCACAAAAGCCGGCTATACGGCGGTTTTTACGGAAACAAAAAATTTTGCTGGATTGATAGAAACCGCGCCCGACGGAAAATTAAAATACGGATTTGTGGAGCAGGAGTTTTTATAAAAAAAGATGAAACATAAAGTTTATACAATCATTCTTCTTACGTTTGTTTCCGCATCCGCACACGCTTTCGGGGAATTGACGTTCGGAACCGGCAGCATAGGCGGTTCGATTTGTCTTTCGCAGGACTCTTTTACCGGATTTTTGGAAGGCACGCTTCTCGATGCGCATTTGGATTTCGACAGCGGAATCGGCGCAGAAATAAACGCATTCAAATATTATGTAAACGATACGGAGGACGGATTTTCGCTAATCAACGCTGCGCTCTATTACCGTGCGGTACGTTTTTATAAAAAAAGCTGGTTCGGCCCTTTTGCGCGCCTGAATTGGCTGGATTTTTCCGAAAACCGCCTTTCCTATTCTGCAGGACTCAGACTTAACATAAGCGGAACTTTCAACGCGGATTTTTACGGCACACCGGTTCGTTTTTCGCCTCCGCTAATATTCAAATACGTTGACTTGGAAACGGGTTTTATGCACAGAAATAAGTCGGATTACCTTTACGCATCCGTAACCGTAGATGTTTCCGCCCTCGCCGCAATCTTGCTAATGGCTTTTGAAACTCAAGCGCGTGATTCCGTGCGTTTGAAAAATGCCGCTTATTCTTACTGAATCGATAAAATATTTTTATGCCGTTTTGCCCACACTCGTACCGAAGAAAATATTTAAGAGCGCGCTCAATACTCATCGGTAGCAAAAGTGCACCCGGCATCGGCATAACGGATTTTCCGTAATCGCCCCGTCTTTTCGTCAAACGCGATTATTTGTTTAAAGCCGCAGTCAAAAATTCTTTAAGAATGGGAATATGACTTTTTTCCGGCTCTTTGCTTGCATAAACAAGCGTAACGGATTCTTCTTTAAGGTGATTTTCAACGGCGTCTGCAAAGTTTTTAAACGCCGGATTTTCTTCCAACTCCGTTTTGTACATCGCGGCAAATTGCGGGTAGGCAATTTCGCCTCGATGGTAGGCTTGACGTAATTCGGTCGACGGCGCAATTTCTTTTGCCCACGCTCCGAGTGAAGCCGTGCGCTTAGTAAGACCTCGCGGCCATAAGCGGTCAATTAAAATTCTAAAACCGTCTTCGGCTTTTGCGGCTTCGTATACTCTTTTCCAAAAAATTCGATTCGTCATTTCTTAATTACCCGACACGATTCTTTTTAGCGTTAGAACGGACTGCGGAAATTTATAACAGCCGCAGTCCGCAAATCTTATTTACCGCCTAAAAACGTTTACTTTACAAACGCTTTTTTTAAAAAATCCAAATCAAGTTCCGGGTAGAGAACGTGATTTGCAAGCAAGGCTTTTACGCGCGTTTTCGCTTCCGCTTCGACATTAGGATCAAGTTCTATTTTACCTTTGGCGGGTTTGCCGTCTTTTGTAAGTCCCGGTTTTGTTCCTTTGAGTACAAAATCGATTATCGAAGCGATTTCTTTCATATCGGATGCCGTCATTCCGAGTGTAGTAACGCCCGGAGTACCTACGCGAATTCCGGAAGTCCACCACGGGCCGTTCTTATCGAACGGCAGCGCATTGGCATTGAGCGTTACTCCGCAACGGAACATCGCGGCTTCAGCCTGTTTGCCGGTCAAGCCGAAAGTCGTCGTATCTATCAGCATCAAGTGATTGTCCGTGCCGCCCGTCTGCAGCCGCATTCCGAGCGATTTACATTCTTCTGCGAGGGTAAAAGCATTTTCGGCGACCGCGTGAGCGTAATCGCGATAATTTTGACTTCTCGCTTCTTTGAATGCAACGGCTTTTGCCGCCATAATATGCGGAAGCGGGCCGCCCAAGACCATCGGGCAACCTTTATTTACGCTGTCTTCAAGCCATTTTTTGCAAAGTATCATCGCTCCGCGCGGACCTCTGAGAGTTTTGTGCGTAGTTGTCGTAACGATGTCCGCCCATTCAACTGGATTGTAGTCGCCGGTAAAAACTTTTCCGGCAACCAGCCCCGCAAAATGCGCCATATCTACCATTAAAACCGCTCCGCACTTATCGGCAATTTCACGGAAACGGCGGAAATTTATTTTACGCGGATAAGCGGAATATCCGGCAAGCAAAATCAACGGGCGCACATCCATCGCTTGCTTTTCAATCGCATCGTAATCCAGCAGTCCCGTTTCGCGGTCGACCGTATAGGGGACGCTTTCAAACATACGGGCGGAAACATTCATTCGGTAGCCGTGCGTCAGATGTCCTCCGGAATAATAATCAAGTCCCATAAGCTTTTGATTGCCCAATTTATTGCGAAGCTCCGCCCACTGTCCGTCCGTCATATCCGAAACGCTTTTTAAGCCGAGCGACTCAAGCTCCGGTACTTCGATTTTTGCGTTAAGTACTGCCCAGTACGCCGTCAGATTCGCATCGCAACCGGCATGAGGCTGAACATAAGCGTAGTCGGCTCCGAATAATGCGGCAGCTTCGTCGGCTGCAGTTTTTTCTACCGCATCGACGTTTACGCAGCCTCCGTAATAGCGGTGTTCGGGATAACCTTCGGCGTATTTATCCGTCAAAAGATTTCCCATTGCCGCCTGCACGTTCAGCGAGCAATAATTTTCGCTTGCGACAAGTTTTAAATGAGCGCGCTGCGTTTCAAGCTCGCGAACGACTGCGGCGGCAATCTCCGGTGCAAGAGCTGCAGTCTGCTCAAGATTTGCCACATACGCCGTCATTGCGGCATTAGGTTTTTTGCAGGATTTTAAATATTCTTCCAAAGTCGACATTTTTTCCTCCGGACACCGTTTTTTTCGGCGTCTTTAAATAATAATTAAGCGGATAGTAGTCAAAGTCTGCCGGACTTTCAAGCAGCAAGAGCGCATTTTGAACTGAGTCTGCAGGGTATAAATATAAATTAAGACGGCTCGCGCACTTTATAATCCGGGATATATGGTGTAAAATCGGTATCAGTGAAAAGTTTTTTTCTTCTGCTGATTTGTCTTGCAGCCGGATTTGAACAAAATGAACTTCCTCTAAAAACGTATATTGCGTTTGACGACAGTATTGCCGCCGATTCGATAATGCCCGAACAATTTAAGCCTTGTGAATATGCAAATGTTTTTTCGGAAAAAGGTACGGTTTGGCTCGAAACGGATTTACCGACAAATATTTCTTCCAATGATAGAGAAGTGCTTTACTTTACACCGGAAGTTTTTTTTACGGCGGAAGTATTTTTTAAAGATTATACGGGACACTGGCTTTTCATCGGCAGAACGGGCTCCGGCGTTCCTCGTCAAAAAAAGTCTCTCGGAGCGCGATATAATGCAATAAGTCTTATTCCCGTACTGAAAAAGCGCGCTGCAGAGTATCGGGAACTTGCCGTCGTTCCCACAGGTCGTCCCATTACTTTGAGAATCCGCTTAAAAGCATCCCGCCCCGCCCCTATCGGCGCATTTGTCATGTCTTTTAACAAGTTCACGCTTGCAGGAGAGTTAATTACATTCTATATCTCGGTTGCTTTTTCCGCATGTATAATTGCGCTTGTATACGTTTTTTTTAACAGTCTGCTTTTTAAAGAACGCGGCTCAATATTTTTTGCTTTGATATTCGGTTTTCTCGCATCGCATATTTTTATAGCAAACGGGATTTGCTTCGGCAGAATTCTTAATACGCCGTCATTAAATCATTATCTTTACAAAGCCAATTATATTTTTATATGCCTCATAATAATTTGCGTAATAATAATTCTGCAAAAAATAAATCTTCCCGTGCGGCATAATTTTTCGCCGGTAATCAGAACCGCGTTCGATATGATTCCGATTATAAACACGGTTATTATCTCTATCGGAATCCTGTATTTCATATTGAATATACCGGACAGACTTGGAACGCCCATTATTTTTTCGGCAATGTTCATTGCGCTTGCCGTATTTACGGTACAGGCAAACTTTACCCTGCTCTATAATCCTACAGTTCAGTCTAAAATTTGCATAAATATGCTGATTTCCGTCTATATGCTTGCCGTTCAGCAATTTTTCCACTTATTGCGCTTTTCGGAAGAGTCTTCGTACATATTCAAATTTTTCGATTACGATCTTGATTTTCCGGAATTTATTTCCGCGCTCTTACTCGGCACGGCATCGCTTATATACATACACGGAAAAACAAAAAACAAACTTGCGTTTTTACAGATAAATACGGAATCCGCAAGGCAACAAACCGCCGCGTCTTCAAAACTCAGTTACGTGTATTCAAATCTTTCGCAAATGCTGTTGAATCCGCTCCAGCTTTTTTCATCGGTTTTTACGCGGCTCGGAAGAAATATGGATTCCGGAACTTTTGTGCAAATAAAGGAAAATATCGTATTTTCTCAAGAAATAATAAACGCGCTGTATCTTCTTGCATATTATGAAAATCATGATTTCGTACAAAAAATAAACGGAGAGCCGATAAATCTCCATGATTTTATATTTTCCGCAATGAAGAATTCCGTTGCGGATTTTCATCTCAACGACTGCATACCCGATATAAAAGAAACTTTTCCGCCCGATACGCTTGTTACTGCGGATAAAGATTTAATGTCCGTACTGCTGCATTTTGTCCTTCAAGCGGCGTTAAAGCAAGTAAATCCCGGTACGCCGGTTTTCGTCTCTATCGATTACATGAATCATACGCTAATTTATTCCGTGCATTTTTATTCGGAGCCGATTCTTCATTCCGATTTAAAATGCGTTTTGGATCTTCAAGGATTGGAATGGGACGGCGAAAACGACGACGGACATTTTAAATCCGTAATAGAAAAGTGGGGAATTTACCTTTATGTCGTGCGCAGAATTCTTAAAATCTTTAACGGAAGTATACAAATCAGTCCCGATTCTTCGGGAAATACCATAACTTTGAGAGTTGCGGTTCCTCCGGTAGATTTCAATTCCGAAGGATTTAGAAATTTTATAGAAGCGGGAAGGGAAAATTTTACGGGCGGAGGACAGGGCGACGTATCGGTAAACGGTGCGGACGCTCTTGAATCTCAACCGCCGCTTTACAATGAAACCGTATATATCCTTGAAGAAAATACGGCGATACGCAATATGCTTGCAAAAGAATTTCAACCTTTTTTCAGAACGGTTTTATTCAGTACGGGAACGGCTTTTTGCGATGAACTTGATTCCGTAAAAGCGGATGTTATTTTGTGCTCCAATTCGCTGCCGGGTAAAAATGCGCTCGAGCTTTTAAAAGAAAGAGACAAGTTCGGAAATATTCCGTTTATGGTTACGGCGAATTTTATCAGTCCCAAGAATATAACACAACTTTTACAAATGGGCGCGACGGATGTAATTCAAAAGCCGTTTAATATAGACCATCTGCTTTTAAGAATCTCCAATATAATGACCGAAAAGCGCATAAATTCTCTTTCCGTCATTGAAAATATCAGCAAAATACTAAAACAAGAGATTTTTAACACCCAAGACATTCGGGAAGAACCCGAAACGGTTGAAAAGCAATCCGTCCATGAGCAGCCGCGCCGCGTAAGCGCAAGAAAAAAAAATATCGAAAGACGAGCGCAGTCCGCGTGGTTTGCATCGGCAGGTCTTACAAAAAAGGAAATTATGATTGCCCAATGCATCGCGGAAGGCAAAAGCGATAAAGAAATTGCAATAGAATTAGATATTTCACCCGGAACAGTCGCCGTTCACAACAAAAAAATATTTAAAAAGCTCGACATTCACAAAAGAAACGAACTGTCGGCTCCAAAGAAATGATGTTATTTTCTCTTTAAAATTCGTGAAGCGAACGCTATTTCGGGTTTCCGGTGAGGTCAGCCGTTTCTGCGAAAAGTTTTAAGATACGACTTTGTTTCGGCACTTATTCTACGGCTTTCCACAGCTTTTTTTATTGTCATATTATGCGTCCAGTCGTCAAGCCGGTTTTCTTTGATATAAACGATTGCGCTTTCGTATTGTTTCGCCAGCGCGGTTGCAAAATACCATGCACGCATCATATTTACGTAATAATCTTCGGAAACGACTGACGAAACCGTTTCAAGATATTCCGCCTTAAAACTTTCATCCAAAAACAAGCGCATAAGTATTTCTATTGCATATCGCACAGTATACGTATGCCCGGATTTTATCAGGCGCGGGATTCGCGGTAAAAGTTTTTCTTTTTGTTTCTTAAAAACCGGCGGAAAAAAACTGTCGCAAACAGCCCAGTTGTCGATATACGGCAAAAAATCTTCCGCAGCCTTAATGCATATATCAAAATCATTGATTTTTTCAATCATAAATGCGTGAAGGAGATTTTCTTCAAAATATCCGTGCGGAAGAATATTAAAATACCGGAAGCAGTCGATTTCCGTAAAAAGTTTTTTTGCAAGTTTACGAATCTCGGGAACACGGACGCCTATTATCGTTTGCTTTTCTATATTCGGAATAAGAGAAGAATTAAACGCACGGTATTTTAAATCCTGAAGCGCATATAATTCTTGCCGAATGCAGGCACATAATTCATCATTTGTCATGCTTTTAAATCTCCTTAAAGCAAATGTAAATTGATTTTAGAAGAGAATTCTCCGTCGCTCGATAATTTTTCAATTCGTCTTAACGCTTTTATGCTGCAGGAAAATTATACAGTAAGAAATATGAAAATTCGACATTCGAGCTATTATAAACACGGAAATCAAGTTTCAAAACATTAACTTCCGTGTATTATGCGTGGAGTGTAAAATCTAAACAATTTGTTTTATGCGCCGATACTCAAGGTAATAATACTGCTCTTGCAAGGGGAAATTATGTTTAAAAGACTCTGGATTGCGATTATCGGTGCCTTTACTTTTTTGTTTTGGAGCTGCGGCAGTACGCCAAAAAAAGAGGCTAGTCTTCAACAGCTCATACGTGAAGGCAGATATGAAGAGGCGAAAGAACGTTTTACTTCAAAATACGACATCAACGAAATAGACGAAGACGGAAACACTCCGCTCCATATTGCAGCGGCGACAAATAACGACGATATTGTTTTATTTTTGCTTGTAAAGGGAGCGGATCCGAATTTAAAAAATTATCAAAGTCAAACTCCGCTGCATTTGGCGGTTTTAAGCGGTTCAACCGAATCTGCAAGACATTTGGTTTCGTTCGGCTCAAATCTTTTTGCGCGGGATGCTGAAGGCATAACCCCGATGGAAGCGGGATTTGCCCGCGATCCGATATATTACGATATTTTTATAACAACCAAGACGGGAGAATTGCGGGATGCGGACACGGGACGCACAATAGTTCACTATTTTGCGGAAACGCGGAATGAAAAAGCGATTCAAAGTTGCGTTCGCAAAGGAATTCCCATTTCCGTAAAAGATAATGACGGAAAAACGCCGCTTGATACGGCATTTGATACAATAAAAGGCGGAACGGCGGAAATTGCCGCTTTGCTAATTTTAAGCGGAGCTGAACCCGTAAGCGGCGAATACGAGTATTTCCAAACCGCCGTTACAAACAGGAATTTGAACTACAGGTTCGACGACGGACAAACTCCGCTGCATATAGCCGCAATACAAGGGCACAACGAAATCGTACGCTATCTTTTGGATAACAACGCGTTCACAAACGTTCAAGACAGCTCCGGCTCTTCTCCTTTACATGAGGCGGTGCGTTACGGAAGAATCGAAATCGCGAAAATGCTGCTTGATTCGGGGGCTGACGTAAACGCGAAAGACAATATAGGTAAAACTCCCGTACTTTTGGTTCTCCCGGAAAACAAACGCGCGGAAATATATTCTCTTCTTACATCTTACAAAGCGGATGTTTTACTTAAAGATATGTACGGAGATACGGTTTTGCATACGGCAACGCTTACGGAAGTTTCTCCGGATATACTTGAAATGCTGGTTTCTTCAGGTGCCGATATAAATGCGCGCAACAAGGACGGAATCACACCTCTTGCGTTATCAATAGAAAACAACGTTCACTCACATGTAAAATTTTATGCAGATAGAGGGGCGGATATAAATTCGAAAGACACGCACGGAAGAAGCCCGTTAATAATGGCACTGGAATCTAACGATGCGACTCTTGAAACGATTCTTTCAAAAAAGAATATCGACAGTCATGATTCCGACGGAAATACACCGCTGCTGGTTGCAATTTTAAGCGACGCAAAATTACAGAAAATTCAATATATACTAAGTCTGACCGATGACGTAAATGCGCGAAATGCGGAAGGAAATACCGCTCTTTATCTTGCCGTCATTAAAAACAGACAAAAGCTCGGAGAATTGCTGCTTGCAAAAGACGCGGATATATTTGCGGCAAACAATAAAAGCCGCTCTCCTTTAAGTCTTGCATTGCATTCCGATTCTTCGATTATAGATTGGCTTATAACTTCCCGCACAATAAAAGCTACCGACGGCAGCGGGAATTCCGCACTGCATTATGCGGCGGAATGGGGCTTGAAAAATGCAATACGTATATTGATTGCAAAAGGAGCGTCTCCTGAAGCAAAAAATGCAAACGGAGAAACGCCTATGTTCAATGCGGCAAAAACAGATAACGCGGAGATAATCGAACAGCTTTTCAAAAACGGATGCAAAGTCAATGTACGTGATAATCTCGGAAGCACGCCGCTGCACACAGCAATAAGATGGATGAATAAAAATTCCGCCGAAAAACTGATAATGCTTGGTGCGGATATAAATGCGCAGAATGTATCGGGTAAATCTCCGCTTGCGGAAGCGGTTCTTGCCGGTAAAACGGATCTTGCAAAACTGCTTTTGGATAACGGCGCAAACGTAAACACCAGCGATACGTCGGGACGGACAATTCTTATGGATGCGATTGTCGGAAAAAATATAAATACGATAAAACTTCTTCTGGCATACAATGCAAATCCGCAAATTCAAGAGATTAACGGCAGAAACGCATATCATGAAGCTGCAGTTTCAGGTTCTATCGAAATAATCGATGTAATAAGGAATGCCGGAGGAAATCCTCTTTCCAGAGATAAAAACGGAAATACTCCGTTCTCTCTTGCACTTAAAGACAGCGACGCAATTATGCAGGCAGTGTTGGGTACGGACAGAAAAATTTCCGACAGCGACGGCAATACGCCGGTTCACATAATTGTAAGCGGTAAAGGTTCCATCGCAATGCTTTCAATGCTTATACATTCCGGTTATCCATTCGACACGCGCAATGCGGACGGATACACACCGCTTACAATCGCAGTTGAATCCGGTTCTGCCGCGGAAGCAAAATTATTGCTTGAAAACGGCGCAAATCCGTTCATTATGATTGATAAAAAAGGAAAGAATGCCGCATCAATCGCCCTTGAAAAAAAGAATATGACAATCCTTGCAAGTATTGTAAAAAATGCCGGAAAGACTTCAGACATTCAGGGCAATACGATTCTTCATTATGCGGCAAGAACTGCGGATGCGGACACAATTAAAAAGCTTTTATCGTACGGACTTGATACCAACGTAAAAAATATTTCCGGTGAAACGCCGCACATGATAGCAATCAGGTGGAAGCACGCGGACTCCGCAGAGCTTTTGATTCCCAAGCCGATGGACGGAATCAAATAGCCGGAGCCGTATTTTACGGGGAAGATTCGATGCCGCGCTTCTCCGTGCCGGAATATGTTGATTTTTAAGTGTCCGAACGGATGTACCGACGGTAAAAACGCGGATTTAAGGGCATAAAGACTTTACCTTCGGCACATCCGGTATTGCGGTAAGATTTTTTACGGTTTTTAGGTTTATCCGAATTGATGCGGAACGAGACCGAATTAAATCCGCGAAACAGCTTTTACAACCCGCTCCCTTAGTGAAAATTATAATAATTGACAATTAGCTTTATTACTCATAGAATAAATAAAATATAATTCAACCTAAGGAGTTAACTTAATTATGGTCAAAGTTGCTATTAACGGTTTCGGACGCATCGGTCGTCTTGCTTTCCGCCAGATGTTTGATGCGGACGGATATGAAGTTGTTGCTATTAACGATCTTACAAGTCCGAAAATGCTTGCCCATCTTCTTAAATATGATACTGCTCAGGGCGGTTTTTGCGGCAGAATGGGTGAAGGAAAACACACTGTTACTTCAAAAGAGCCTGTGCTGGAAGAAGACGGAAAAACCGTAAAGGTTCCGGGTTCCATCACCGTTGACGGAAAAGAAATTATTATTTATGCAAAGGCAAATGCCGCCGAATTGCCGTGGGGTAAAATCGGTGTTGATGTTGTTCTTGAGTGCACTGGATTCTATGTATCAAAAGCAAAATCACAGGCTCATATCGATGCCGGAGCAAAGAAAGTTGTTATTTCAGCTCCTGCCGGAAACGATCTCCCGACAATCGTATTCAACGTAAACCACAACACGCTTACAAAGAACGACAAGATTATTTCCGCAGCTTCCTGCACAACGAATTGTCTTGCGCCTATGGCAAAAGCTCTTAACGACTACGCTCCGATTCAGAGCGGAATAATGTCAACGATTCACGCTTACACCGGCGATCAGATGATTCTTGACGGTCCGCAGCGCAAAGGCGATCTCCGCCGTTCACGCGCAGGCGCACAGAACATTGTTCCGAACTCAACCGGTGCGGCAAAGGCAATCGGACTTGTAATTCCGGAATTAAACGGAAAACTTATCGGTTCCGCTCAGCGCGTACCCGTTCCGACCGGTTCAACCACGATTCTTACAGCCGTTGTAAAGGGTAAAGACGTAACAAAAGAAGGAATCAATGCTGCAATGAAAGCAGCCGGTTCCGAATCTTTCGGCTATACGGAAGATGAAATTGTTTCTTCCGATGTAATCGGAATGCGCTTCGGCTCTTTGTTCGATTCCACACAGACGATGGTTTCAAAAGTTGCCGACGATACATATCAGGTACAAGTTGTTTCTTGGTATGACA
Source organism: uncultured Treponema sp. (assembly GCA_963548875.1). Lineage (GTDB taxonomy): Bacteria > Spirochaetota > Spirochaetia > Treponematales > Treponemataceae > Treponema_D. The sequence continues at coordinate 37,964 of CAUUVZ010000018.1, forward strand.
ACGAAAATTCTTACACATCACAGATGGTTAGAACAATTAAATTCTTTGCCGAACTCGGCTAATCGACGGTTTTCTTAGACCGAATGGAAGGCATCCCGTAAAAAGGATGCCTTTTTTGTATTTATGATAAAATCGTTTATCTGTGGCAGCGAAGAATTACATATTCGGGTTAAATACGATTTAAAATAATTTCATAAGATAAGCACCGGCTCTCGTTTTTTTACTCCGCCTAAAAATATCTTCAATCCGTTTAGTCCGGCCGTATCTTCCATATCAAAATTAAAAGAGAGTCCGAGAAAGAATGATTTCGATTGAAAATCGGCATAACAATAAAATCATCCGAGAAGTTTATTAGCCCGAATGTCGAGTTTCTCTATTTTTATAAATATCGTGTATGGTTACCTAAAAAATTAAAATGTATGAAAGAATTGGGATTCCAAAGGGCGGCGGACGGAATAATTGGATATGAAAGGCATAATCACTTCCTCGTCCGCTGCAATTTTGCACGGCAAAATTGCGTAAAAATATCTTGCGGTGCACAAGGAAGGTGGGTTCTCAAGGGAGGAAACCGGCGGACTACGACCGATTTGAGCAAGTTTCGAGAACTCGAAACTTTAAGCGGACGGCGAACTTGTTACGTCTTTCAAATACCGTTCTTCCGTCCGCCATCTTACCGGTTTAAAAATAACTTAACATTTAAAACTTGCAATATTACGTATACGGATATAGAATTGGAAACATTGCATAAGAAGAATACAGGAGTTGACAGGAATGTTTGTCCACCCTATATTGGGGCGGCCCCCCCCCCCCCGAGCCACACCCCCGGGGCGATGGAAAGTTTTTTGGTGTTTAGTTAGATT
>CAUUVZ010000019.1:0-38425 GCA_963548875.1 uncultured Treponema sp.
GGGAGCGGCGGACGGAAGAATGGGATTTGAAAGACACAACAAGTTCGCCGTCCGCTTCAAGTTTCGAGTTCTCGAAACTTTGTTCAATCGGTCATAGCCTACCGGTTTCCTCATCGAAACATTTTTGGGCACTGCAAGGTATTTTTTTTTAAGCAATTTTGCCATGCGGCAAAATTGCAGCGAACCGGAGGCGGTAAAAATGGGTTGTACAGACTTTCACTTCTCTTCCGCCGCCTCAAGTTTTCCCTAAGGAAAACTTGTATAGCAATGTTCTTCATATCCCACTCCCAGTCCGCCGCCTGCTGATTCCTCACTTGGGCACTGCAAAGAATCTTTTACGTAATTTTGCCGTGCGAGAAAACTGCGTAAAGTATATCTTGCGGTACACAACTTGGAAGTATGCCGACGGCGGACGGAGAATCCTCTTGTACGCAGGGAATGTCTTGCATAAGGCGGAATGGACATGGTATCCCGCTCGGGACAAGCATACTTCCCCGAGCGGGAGAAAACCGTTGTTCCGAGCGGGGAGTGTTTTTATGCTTGCAAAACTTTTATGCAATCCGCCGGTGTAAAATTGCATCGGACGGAAAAAACGATTCTCCCGTTCGCCTTATATCGCTTTTAACGCATTATCAACATCCGCAATAATATCGTTTATATTCTCCAAGCCGCAGCTGAATCTTACAAGTCCGCCGTCTATTCCTGCGGCGGCAAGCTGTTCGTCGGTCAGCTGGCGATGGGTCGTGCTTGCAGGGTGTAAAACGCAAGTGCGGATGTCGGCAACGTGAACTTCAAGAGTGGCGAGTTTAAGCGCGCTCATAAAACGGATTGCAGCATCTCTGCCGCCTTTTATGTTTACGGAAATGACGCCGCTTGCTCCTGCCGGAAGATATTTTTTTGCGCGCTCGCGGTATTTATCTCCTTCAAGTCCGGGATATGCAACGTGTGCAATCTTAGGGCTGCGGGCAAAATGTTCCGCAACGGCAAGCGCATTTTTGCAATATTGCGGCATTCTTATGTGCAGGGTTTCAAGTCCGATATTAAGCAGAAATGCGCTGTGTGCCGCAGGATAGCATCCGAAATCCCGCATAAGCTGTGTGCGTGCTTTTACGATATATGCAGCCTTACCGAAGTCCTTTACGTAATTTAAACCGTGATAGGTTTCGTCCGGCTCTACGAAGTCCGCAAACGCGCCTGTTGCTTTATGCGCGGAAGTCCAGTCGAAATTCCCGCTGTCAACGATTGCTCCGCCTCCTTGCAGCGCGTGTCCGTCCATATATTTGGTCGTAGAATGCACAACGATGTCCGCGCCCCACTCAAACGGACGGCACAAAATCGGTGTTGCGAACGTATTGTCGATGATGAGAGGCACATGACGGTCGTGCGCGGCTTTTGCCCAAACTTCAAAATTGAAAACGGAAAGTGCGGGATTTGCAAGCGTTTCGCCGAAGACGCATTTCGTATTCGGTTTGAATGCGGACGACAATTCTTCGTAAGAAGCGTCAACGTCGACCCAGATGCACTCGATTCCGAGTTTTTTAAGCGTAACGGCAAAGAGGTTTACCGTTCCTCCGTAAATGGACGAACTTGCAATAAAACTGTCGCCTGCATTGCAGACATTCAAAATTGAAAACAACGTTGCCGCCTGTCCGCTTGAAGTCAGCATACATCCTGCACCGCCTTCAAGCGCGGCAATCTTTTTTTCCACTGCGTCGCAAGTGGGATTTGCAAAGCGGGAATATAAAAACTCCGTCGGCTTGTCGAAAAGCTCCGCCAGATGTTCGCACGAGTCAAACTTATACGTTGTACTTTGCACAATCGGCAGTGCGCACGGCTCTCCGTTTTTTGCTTCATATCCTGCGTGCAGGCATTTTGTTTCGATATTCATAAAAACCTCCTATAGTCATTAACGAATTATTAACGGCGGCGGTATTTCGGACGTCGTTTTTACCGTATCTCCTATGTGCCGGTGCATCCGGCAAGCGCATAATATCACGCAGCGGAAACTCATTCCATACGGGTCGCAATATGTATTCTTTTTGTTTGCGAGGATTTTTTGCAATGATTTTTGCTATTTCAATTTGAATTCAGTTTCGGTAAAATACGGCTCAGCTAAGCAATCTTGCCCGCCGCCGGTTTCGGTTATGGGGCGGACGGATTATATGTTTGGGAGGTTTGGAATGAAATATATTATTTCATCTTTGGCGGCGGCTGTGCTGCTGGTTTCTTGTGCGAGTGTTCCTCAGAAGGAATTTGATGATGCTACGGCTTTAAGAAAACGTGCATCACGCTACGAACAGGTTAAAACGTATGAGAACGAAAGTTTTAATGTTGCGGAAGAAAATTACACCAAGGCGGACGGCATTATAAAGGAGAAGAGAAAAAAAGAATGGCCCGATGCAAAAACCGCATTGCTAACCGCATCGGAGAATTATCAAAAAGTTATCGATAACGGAATGCCTGCTTATGCGGCGGATTTACGTACGGATATCGATAAGACCGTAGAAGAAGCGGACGGTTTGAAAGCTCAAATTGCACTTAAAGAAAAATATCAAGCTGCGGCGGAATCTTATAAAGAAGCCGTATCCGCCGTTTCGGAATCTGATTATGACAACGGGCTGGAAAAGCTTGAGAATGTGAAAAAAGAATTCGATTCGATATACGAAGAAGTCAAAGTGAAATATGACGAAAGTTTGAAATCGGTTGAGGAACTTAAAGCCAGACTTAAAAAACTTGAGGATATGGCTAAAGAAATCGAAAATATGCGCGGTGCAAAAAAGTAAATGCCTGCTGCATATTAAAGTTTGAGGGAAGAATATGAAGACTATCAAAAATATTTTTATACTTTTGGCTGTTTCTGCGGTTGCATTGAATGCGGAAACTAATTTACGCAACACGGAAGCGTTTAAAAACTCCGTCGACTACACCGCAGAAGCCGAGCAGCTTCAAAATGACGGTCAATACGATCCGAGTATCGAAAAGGCTAAAGATGCCAATGCCGCAATGGATGAAGCGTTCTTTGACGCGCTCCATCTTTTAATGCAAAAAAAAGCGGGCATTTCGAGGGACAATGCGCAATCTCAGGTGGATACGCTGGAAAAATCGGGCGCACTTACCGATTCAAAACTGAAACAATCGTTCCAGGAAATGAAAGTAAATATCGGCAACGGAGATTCTTTGCTGCAAAAAGCTGCCGAAGTGCGCACCAGCGATGAAGAAATTACCGAAGCATACGATGCGGCTATCGCGGAATACAATAAAGCGGAAAACGGCGCAAAGTCTGCAAACGACCGATATATTGCTCAAAAACGTGCGGAAGCGGAAAAAGCGATAAAAGATGCGCAATCCAGATATTCCGCGCTGAGCTCAAAAGGCGTAATATCCAAAAACAATTCCGACGCAAAGAGAATCGACGGCTTTTTGCAGTCTGCGCAAAAATCTCTTTCGGCAAACGATTTTAACGGGGTTTCTTCAAACGTAAAATCGGCACTTGATGCAATGAATAATGCCGAAAAAACATTTGCAGCCGAATCCGCAAAAGTCAAAAAGCAGCTGGACGACGCGCAAAAGAAATTCTCCCAGCTTAAAAGCGGTAAAATCGTTTTGAACGGGAGCGCGGACGACAGAAATATTACCAAATTGCTATCCGATGCCTCGTCTGCGCTTAACTCCGGGAATTTGCAGAATGCGCAGACTTCAATAAACAATGCCGTAAGCAAAATGAATTCCATCGAATCGGAATATAAAACCGCTTCTGCAAACACTAAAAAATTATTGGATGATCTTGCCGCGCGGCAGAAAAAATTGAATGCAAGCAATACGCTTGCATCAGGAAGCGACGGCGATAAAGAAGTTTCAAGACTTTTGGGACTTGCGCGCGATGCTTTAGGCAAAAACGATTTTAAGGAATCGGCTGCAAATGCGGAAAAAGCTCGGCAGATTATGGATAATGCCGAAAAAGAAGCCGCAGAAGGTTTGAAGAATGCAAAAGCTTTGTTGGATAAAGCAAAAGCGCGGCATACGGAATTGGTAAAGACCTATAATTTACCTGATGACGATTCCGACAATGTTTCCGTAATCGAAGATTTGGCGAACGCGGAAAAATCCTTGAACTCAGGCGATTGGAGCAAAGCATCGGAAGCCGTTAATGCCGCAAATGCAAAGATGGACTATCTTGAAAAAATGCTTAGCGATTTGGCTGAAGCCGAGACTACAGAAACTACGGATAAGACTTCCGAATCGCAAGAATCTTCCGATTCCCAAGCAGCGACGGCTGAGACGCGTTTGGATGCGGACGGGCTTCCCGTCGACGAATCGGGACGTGTAACTGTTCTGCCTAAGTATTACGTTGTCCGAAGACATATTCCGGTTACCGATTGTATGTGGCGTATTGCGGCAATGGATTTTGTTTACGGCGATAGAAACGAGTGGCGGCGCATATATGAATTGAACAGAAACAATTTTGTACAGAGCTCCAACCCGCATCTTATCGTTCCGGGACAAATACTTGAGATTCCTTCTCTTAGAGGAGAAGTGCGTCAAGGTACGTATAATCCCGAAAAGCGGTACGTACCGTTCTCGGAAAATTAAGCCCTGCCGTCCGCCGCATTTCTAAATAATATGCGGCGGAAGTCGAATAAAAGCCTCGTTTAAGAAGCGGCATAGACGTTTCTTAAACGAGGCTTTTTTGCTTTCGTTGAGGGGTTTGTGAGACGATTGAGCCGCCGGAGCAAGTCTTTAGTCCGTAAAGTAAAAAATCCCATAAAAAAGCCGCCCGAGAATTTTGTCATTCCGGGGCGGCTTGCTTTATTTTACGACGGATTGCGATTTAATCAAAAATCCAGCGAATCCATCTTTGTAACGTCGCGGGTGTAGTCTACGCCGGCAACGTCAAATCCGTTTGTCGCAAGAAAATCGTGTTTGTAGCCGGCAAGATCGCCGAGTTCCGCAAGATTTTCGTTTGTAACGGCAGCCATGCGTTTTTCAACTTCCTTTTGAACGTCCGGCTCAAGTTCCCAATCGTCGATGCGGATTCTGTGCTCGCCGTCAACGGGAACCGTTCCCGCAGAATTATCCGCACCGGTGTAGAGCCGCTCGGCAAAAAGGCGCTCCATCTGTTCAATGCAGCCTTCATGCGTTCCTTTTTCTTTCATCACCTTGAATAAAATCGAAAGGTAAAGCGATATAATCGGAATGACTGCGCTTGAACGCGTTACCAGTCCCTTGTTGATTGAAACGTACGCGTTTCCGCCGAGCGCTGCGTTCAGTTCCTTATCGAGGTCAAGTCCAGCCTGCTCCAAGTCTTTTTTTGCCTGTCCGATTGCTCCGTCGCGGTAAATCGCGTGGCTCAATTCAGGTCCGATATACGAATACGCAAGCGTGCGGCAGCCCGGTGCAAGCACATCCGCCGCCATGAGCTGCTTAATCCAAATGCGCCAATCGTCGCCGCCCATAACTTTTACCGTGTCGGCGACTTCCTGCTCTGTTGCAGGCTCTGCGGAACTCTCTTTTAAAGAATCCGTCAGAATATCAATCGCCATGCCGCTGTAAGGCTTTCCTTGCGGCTTTATGACGGACTTATACAGCACGCCCGTGTCGGGATCCGTGCGTACGGGACTGGCAAGACTGTAAATGACAAGGTCGAATTTCTTACCGAGCTTTTTTGCTTCGTCAATAACAAGCTTGCGCGTTTCGTGGGAAAATGCGTCCGCGCTGAATGTTTCGGACACCAGTTCCGCTTTTTTTGCCGCGCGGTCGAATGCTTGGTTGTTGTACCAGCCGGGCGTTCCGCCCTTTGTTTCCGTTGCGGCTTTTTCAAACGAAACGCCGATTGTGTCCGCGCCGTATTCAAATGCGGCTACAATGCGGCTTGCAAGTCCGTAGCCGGTGGAACAGCCCAACACCAAAACGTTTTTAGGACCTTTTCCGCCTTCCGTAACGGATTTAATGCCGCGCTCGGTCTTTTTAGCTTTTGCGTAAGCAATTTGATTTTCCGTCTCTTTGGCGCAACCTACCGGGTGTGCGTTTATGCAGATATTGCTGCGAATCATCGGTTTGATAATCATGTTTACTCCTAATCTGTTTCTATTTATTTATAGATTTATTGTATCGCTGCTTAATTAAAGATGAAATAAATACCGCAACAGGAAAAAAGTTTTTCCGCATAGCTCGCAATTCAGTATGTATTGTATTATAGTATGAATATGCAAGACATCGACAGCATACGAAAATCGGTTGAAAAATTCAAGTTGACGCACGAATTTGCAGGACGCATTTTATTCGATGAACCGATGAAAAACCGTACATCGTTTAAAATCGGAGGAAATGCGCCGCTTTTTGTTGAACCTGCAAACGAAAATTCACTTATCGGCGTGCTTGATTTTTTTAAAACCGAAAATATCCCGTATTTTATACTCGGCGGCTGTACGAATGTTGTCGTTTCCGACGACGGTTTTGAAGGTGCGGTGATTTCAACATCGGGGTTAAATTACATAGAGATTCTTGATACGGGAATACCGGCGCAAAACGCTGCAAATTCGGAGAAAAATGTTTTTGTAAAGTGCGGAGCGGGAACTCCAGTCTCGTCGCTTATAAATTTCTGCCGAAACAACTGCCTTCAAGGCGCAGAACAATTTGCAGGACTTCCGGGAAGCGTAGGCGGCGCAGTTTTTATGAATGCACGCTGCTTTGACCGCTCGATAAGCGATTTATTCCATTCTGCGGATTTTATAGATATGCCCGGAAATATCAAATCAAATCTCTTGTTTAATGAGGCGGACTGGGCATACAAAGTTTCGCCCTTTCAAAACACAAACGGGATTATAACGGCGGCGGTTTTTAAACTTAGCGCACTCTCGGATGAAAATAAAACGGAAATTTCCGAAAAATGCGAATATTATGTGAATGAAAGAAAAATCAAAGGGCATTTTAAATTTCCGAGTGCGGGAAGCGTATTTCGCAATAACAGGGCATTCGGAAAACCGTCCGGTCAAATCATTGATGAGCTTGGTCTTAAAGGAATGAAAATAGGCGGAGCGCAAATTGCGCCTTGGCACGGGAATTTTATTATAAATACCGGCAATGCAAGTCAAAAAGATGTAAAGGAACTGGTGAATTTTATCGTTAATAGAGTAAAGGAAAAAAGGAATTTTATTTTACAGCCGGAAATAATTTTTTGCGGAAAATAACCGTTTTGCGGTTGCTGTAAGAATTTTATTCCTTAGGTTTGACAAATGAAATTCTTACTTCTATACTTTTTCAAAAGGCGGTTTTAGGCTTGTTACAATTATCGTACGTAAATTTTAGAAAAGACTCTTATCTTCTCATCGAAGGAAAAGAAGAAAGCAGCCGCTTTTACATTATTCAAAGTGGACGAGTACGCTGTTTCCGCGCTAACGATCCCTATAATATTTCGGCAAAAGTGCTCGGACCGGGAGATTTCGTAGGCGTTATCCCGTGTATGGCGGGACGATTTCAAGTAGAAAGCGTTATTGCGGTAACGGATGTAAAATGTATTTCCGTAAAAAGGGAGCAGTATCCCGAGCTTATCGAAAAAAATATTCCTGTTGCACTTAAAATTATACGCACATTTGCAAATAGAATGCGCACGATGAACGAGCAGCTTACGAAACTTACGCTGAACAATGTATCCACCGACACTCCGGAACACATCTGTGAAGTTGCGGCTTATTATGACAATGCGGGTTGCAGCGACATCGCTACTTATGCGTATTACCGCTATCTTAAAGAGTGCCCGAAAGGCAGAAATATTCCGTTTGCGCAAAAACGCTTTGTGGCGTTGAAACCGTCTTCCAAAGCCGTTTATTTTGAACCTACGGGCGATCTTGCGCGTAATTACCCGAAAGACTGTATGATTTTTTCGGAAAGTCAGAGCGGCTCGGATATGTTTATAATTCAAGACGGGCAAGTTGCAATTTCAAAAGTTGTAAACGGAAACGAAGTAATGCTTGCCGTTCTAAAAAAAGGCGATATGTTCGGCGAAATGGCTTTGCTGGAAAACAAGCCGCGTTCCGCAAGTGCGATTGCACATGAAGATTGCCGTCTGATGGTCGTAAACCGGCAAAACTTTGACCAAATGGTCGGAACACAACCGCAACTCGTTGCCCGCCTTACAACGACGCTTTCGGAACGTATGTGGTCAATGTATAGACAGCTCGACAATGCTTGCCTGCATGATTATCAGCACAAAATGGTAGATATGCTTGCCTTGCAGATGGAAAAATCCCGCCGTTATACAGGGCAAATTCAGACCGATTTTACATTACAGGATGTTGCGAACCTTTGCGGCATTCCGGCGGAAAAACAAAGCATCGCAATAGTCCAACTGCAAAGCGAAAAAAACATAAGAATTTCCGGCGGAAAGATTTTTATTTCCGATTGTCAGGAACTTTTAAAACTGGCTGCATTCTACAGAAAGGAAGAGCGTATAAAGGCAAAAGTAAAATCGCAGGGGATTTAATGAATAGAATTTTGTTTTTTCTTGCGACAATATTTTTTTCCGTAACTTTTTTTTCGCCCGCCTATGCGCAAAAACTAAGCCGCGGTTACGGCGGCGTAGAACTTGGAATGACGGTTGAGCAGACAAAAGCCAAGTTAAAAGAGAATTCGGATTTCGGCTACACGGGCGACAGGGATGTTTCTTTATTGCCGGGTGAAAATCGTACGTTAATTGAAACGGATGCCGTTTCGGGACACTCGTTCGGATTCCTCGAACGCTGTTGGTTTCAGTTTCATAACGACAGTCTTTACATTATTACGATAAATATAAATCAAGAACTGATGGATCATTACAGCGTTTTTACCGCACTATGTAAAAAATACGGAGACCCCGTTTCTCTTTCTCCCGAAAAATCCGTTTGGAAAGACGAAAATTATTCCATGAGTCTTGAACGTCCGCTTACGCTAAAATATGTCAATCAAAAAGTTTTTGAAGATTTACAGAATAAATCTCTCGTTTCTCCGTCGGGAAGAGAGATTACGCGAGATATGTTTTTGGACGGACTTTAATAATGAGATTAAAAGGCTCTTCCTTTATGCGCATACCGCACATACTTATTCCGATTTTTTTTGCAATTATTTCGGCATCATGCGGCGCGCAAAAACTTGAAACGAAAAGCTTGACCCTTATCAAATCCGACGGAGAAAAAGTATCCGTTTCTGCGGAAATTGCGCGCACATACGAGCAGCGTCAACACGGATTTATGAACCGAAAGCATATTCCTGACGGTACGGGAATGCTTTTCATTTTTGAAAATGACATGATTCTTTCATTTTGGATGAAAAATACGCCGACCCCGCTTTCCATTGCGTATATATCTTCCGACGGAAGTATAAAAGATATTTTTGATATGACGCCGTTCAGTCTTGCGCCCGTACAAGGTTCTTCCTATGCGCGTTATGCTCTTGAAGTGCCTCAAGGCTGGTTTGAGAAAACGGGAATAAAAATCGGCGATCGTCTTGTGCTTGATTTTTAAATATGTCGGGCGTAAAGAATTTATATTAAAAAACTGCGGCAGGAATTTATACCCGCACAGAGGATTTTATGAATATTGATATGCTGATTGACGGAATTTTGGATTCTTATGACAGATACGGAGGAATAAACCGCAGCGAATCGGAAAATTTTCCGAATAGGCAAAATGTTATTTCCGTACTTACGGATTTGCAAAGTCTTGTTTTTCCGGGTTTTCGAATGGCGGAGGAAGTAACTCCTTACAATATACGCTATATCACCGGAATGCGAGTAAATCACATAATCGGCGTGCTTACGAAAGAAATCCAAAAGGCACTCGTATATACGGTATTGCATAAAAAAAATAAGTGCAACGATTCCGAAAAATCGAAATGTTTTAAACTTGCCGAAGACACGGCAATCACGCTTATAGAAAGTCTGCCTGAAATCCGCCGGAAAATAATGCTTGATGCCGCCGCCGCATTCAAGGGGGATCCTGCCGCCAAGAGCAATGAGGATATAATTTTATCCTATCCGGGACTTGAGGCGATTCTTGTCTACAGGATTGCAAATGTTTTGTATAAAAAAGGAGTTCCAATAATACCGCGTATAATGACGGAACACGTTCACGGTAAAACCGGAATAGACATAAATCCGGGTGCGGAGATAGGTGAATCTTTTTTTATAGATCACGGAACAGGCGTAGTCATAGGAGAATCTACGATAATCGGCAACAATGTGAAGATTTATCAAGGCGTTACGTTGGGTGCTCTTAGCGTAAAAAAAGAATTGATGAATAAAAAACGCCATCCGACAATTGAAGACGATGTTACGATTTATGCAGGAGCAACGATTTTGGGCGGAGAAACCGTAATCGGACGCGGCTGTATTATCGGAGGCAATACATGGGTAACGCATTCCATTCCCGCCGGAACCGTTCTTACGCAAGAACGTTAATGTTTTATATTCACAAAGTCGACCGGTTTTGCGCCGCTCAAACTCCATTTTTTAAGGTCAAAAGATTTTCTTGCCCGGTTGCGGCTTGTTAATCCCGTTTGACTTGTATACTGTCTGCCGATATACTGACACACATGAAACTTCCGGAACACAAACTTAATGTAAAATTGATTGCTCTCGATTTAGATGACACTCTTTTAAATCATGATCTTGAAATCACTCCAAAAACTGTAGCCGCGCTAAGAAAAGCTGCCGAAAACGGGATTTATATCGTACTTTGCTCCGGGCGCGCGGAAAACGCAATCCTGCCGTTCATTCGCGCATTAGATATTGCAGGAAAAGAATACGGACGGTATTTAATAGCGGCTAACGGCGCAAGCATTTTTGATCTTCATAAGAGACTTTCGATTTATACGAATAAAGTTTCCGGCGATATTCTTCTTTACATTTATGAGGAAGCAAAAAAACGCGGACTTCCTGCACAAGTTTACGATCCGTCTACTATTTATGCTTCCGTCGATAACGAATGGACACAAAAAGATTCTAAATTATGCGGTTTGCGCTTGCAGATTGAAAATAATTTTGAAGATTTTTTAAAAACCGGACATCCTAAAATGGTTATCCCCGCAGCGCCGGAAAAAGTTGCGGAATTCTTGCCTTTCTTAAAGGAAAAACTTGCGGGAAAAGCCGACGTATTTATCAGTAAGCCTTATTTTCTTGAAGTTATGGCTTACGGGTGCGGCAAAGGTTCTTCCGTTTTATGGCTGGCAGACTATTTGAATATTCCCAAAGAAGAAACGATGGCATTCGGCGACAGTATGAACGACGAGTCAATGATTCTCGGAACCGAATACGGTGTTGCAATGTCAAACGGACTTGAAGCAATCCGCGAAAAAGCAAAATTCGTTACGCGAAAAACCAATAACAATGACGGAATCGCGGATTTTTTGGAAGATTTCGTATTATAAATGCGCCGGCGCAATTCGTCCTTATAAAACCTTAGCGTTAAAATTTCAGTAAGCGTTTAAGCGCAGGCTCAAGGAAAAGCGCATCGGTTAGTGCTCCGGCTTCTTTTAAACTCTTTTCTTTAAGTTCGATATTATCGGAATCGTCTTTGACTGCGCGGATTAAAATATTTTTCGGCGTATGTTCCATGTCGATAAATTCAAGAAGCTGCACGGAGTATCCGGAGCTTTCAAGATATTGTGCGCGCAATGCATCCGTTAAAAGCGCGGAAAAACGCTCTTTTATTATTCCGTATTTTAGAAGCGGAGCAAAAACTTGTGCTTCTGTCCTTGCATACGTCCTTTTGCGCCGTGCAGCATTTTTATCCAGCTGCGAATTAAGTTCATGCTGGCAGCAAGGTACGCTTAAAATCGCCGTGCAGTAATTTTTTACGGCATACTCAAGCGCAAAATCCGTTGCAGTATCGCAGGCATGAAGAGTGATAACAATATCCGGCAAATCGGCATAGCTGTAATTTTCGATATTGCCGGTGTCGAATTTTAAGCCGCTAAAGTCCAGCTGTTTTGCGGTTTTCGTGCAGAATTCGATAATATCTTTTTTTAAATCCAGCCCTATTATTTCCGCATTGATTTTTTTTACATTCCTAAGAAAATGATAAACTGCAAATGTAAGATAAGATTTGCCGCAACCGAAATCCGCAATTCTAAGAGGACGCTCGCTTGAAATATGAATTTTGCCGAGTACGCGCGGTAATATATCGTCTACAAATTCTAAAAATCTATTTATCTGTCTAAACTTTGCGTATTTTGAAGCGATAACTTTTCCTTCATCGGTCATTATTCCCAGAAGAACAAGAAAGGGAATCGGTTCTCCCTCCTGCAAAATATAGTTTTTCGCACGGTTGTTGTAAAAACCGCTCTTTGTGCGGCATGAAGTTGCGGAAGCATTTTTTACGGCGGAAAGTGCCGTTCCGTAGTTATTTTTTTCGATATTCGTGTCGGAAGATTCCGCGCAATTTTTTTGAGGAATGAGCTTTTTGGAAAGGCGTGTGATTTTTCCGTGCCTGTTTGCAAGCAGCGTTATCTCCTCGTTTTCCGTGCGAATAACGCAATTTTTAAAAGTTTTACCGCCGTGCTTGTCTATAAACGCATCAAGTTCCTCCACATTCAATCTTTCATGAAAAACTTGAGTTTCCGTAAAAAACTCGGCGAAATACATTTCATCGGAACTCTTTCCTGCAGATTTTATTTTTATGCGCAAGTAATTTCTGCCGAATTCTCCGGTGCATTGCGGAGAGGGTTTTGAAAATGTTACGGAAATAATCATATTTGCTCCCATAAAATTTTTGAGACATAAGCTTTGCATAATAAATGCCGTTTCACCTTACAAAATAGCTTGAGGTAAAAATAACGACGGCATTTAGGACGGCGATTTTTTTATCGTCTCTCAAAAGCATGGTGTACATCGTATTTAACGGACAGCGTTAAAGCAATAGGATAAACAAAATAATCGGGTAATAAAACGATGAATAAATGATAACGTCCGCATTTTTATAAATTTTTCGACCTGATACACAATCAATCAGTTTAAGCGTTTAATTTATTGAACACTTGACAAATGAAAAAGGCACTTATAGAATAAAAAAGATTTAAGGAGTCATACAATGCTGAATGAAGATGAATTACACAAAATTTACAGTCAATTCCGTATATGCGCTCCGATATTTATTGCATTGGGCGACGAAATACGTCAAAAACTCATTTTAGACATTGTAGATTCGCATGAAAAAGGCATAAACGTTACAAATCTAAGCGCAAAATCAAAATTGTCGAGACCGGCTATCTCCCATCATCTTAAAGTTTTGAAGGACAGCGGTCTCATAAAACCTATAAAACTCGGAACCCAGATTTTTTATCGATTAAACTTAAAACAAAATCTTGAAGAAGTCGCAAAACTTATCACATCTGTACAAAATGTTATTCATCATATGGATGAGAGTGCCGTTCCTTCAAATTAGCTTAAAGTTAATCGATTATTTTTAGCTGAAATACCGATTATTCAATTTTATAAAATTCATTACATAAAACCGTTTTGTTTATTCGTGCGGAGGGTTTAATACCCAGACGCTCTGCGTCGGATTTGTTGATTTCAAGATTGAAAATAAAATATTTGTTGCGAAGTCTTTTTGAATAATGTTATAATCGAAACATGAAAAAGACTGCTGTAAAGACTATTGGTATTTTGACGTCCGGAGGCGATGCGCCCGGTTTGAATTCCGCGATACGCGGCGTATGCAGATCCGCAATGAACAATTACGGAATGAAAATTATAGGCATAAAGAACGGATTTCGCGGACTCGTTAACGGCGACTGTTTTGAACTGAAAAGCGGAGATGTATCCGGAATTTTGACGCGAGGCGGAACGATTCTTGGAACTGCGCGAGATAAGCCGTTCAAAAATCCTGTTCCGAATCCTGAAACCGGATTACTTCCTATCGAAGCAATCAGAAAGAATTGGAAAAAATTCAAACTGGACGCTCTGGTTGTATTGGGCGGCAACGGCACAAACACAACAGGCAGTCTTCTTGCAGATGAGGGATTTAACGTAGTCGGGTTACCCAAAACGATTGATAACGACATTGTAGGTTCCGATATTACATTCGGATTTCATACGGCAGTTGATGTAGCAACGGAAGCTATTGACCGCATTCATACAACCGCCCACAGCCACAGCCGTGTTATGATTGTCGAAGTCATGGGGCATAAAGCGGGCTGGCTCGGACTTTATTCGGGTATTGCAGGCGGCGGCGATGTAGTTTTGTTGCCGGAAATTCCATACGATATAAATTCTGTTACGAAAGAAATTCTTAGACGGCGGGATGCAGGGAAAGAATTTTCCATTGTTGTTGTTGCAGAAGGTGCGCTTTCAAAAGAAGAAGCAAAACTTGATAAAAAAGCATTTAAAAAATCCCGCCTTGAAATGCAGCAGTCTATCGGTTATAGAGTTGCGCATGAGCTTGAAGCTGCAACAGGTCTTGAATCCCGCGTTACGGTTTTAGGATATTTGCAGAGAGGTGGAACGCCGTCTCCTTATGATCGCGTCCTTGCCACTCAGTTTGGCGTTGCGGCTGTGGATTTTATCGTAAATGAAAAATTCGGTAATCTTGTTGCAATGCAGGATAATAAAATTGTTGCAGTTCCCTTGCATGAGGTTGCAGGAAAAGTAAAAAATATTCCGATTGACCATCCGCTACTGGAAAGCGGACGCGCGGTAGGAATGAGCTTTGGAGACTGATTTTAAGTGCCGCTTCTGTAAAGAATGTAACGGTTACGGTTGCAAAGGACAAATTCCCGGAATGGGAGGTGTCGACGGCAGCCGTAATTTTATTCTCAACTGTGCCGGCTGGCAAAAAATCTACGATTCGGAAAAATCTGTCGGACGAGCAGATAAAATCGACAGTATCATAATTGCACCTGAAAATGTCGGAATTGCACCCGTTACAGGTGCAGTTCAAAATATCGGGTTCAAGGAAGAAAAAGATTTTTATCTTCCTTACTTTACGGCGGCAAAAAACTGCGGCATAACTATATGCGTAGGTGATGGTGCTCCCGCTGAAAAACTGTTGCTCGGTTTGGAAGCGGTCAAAAAACTTAACCTGAAATCCTATTTTTTTTTGAAACCTTATCCCAACGAGATTCTTGCAAACAGAATAAATCTCGTGCGTGACTATGCTTTAGCAGTCGGAATGGACATAGATGCATATAATATCCCGACAATGCACGGGCAAGTCAAATTGGAGCAGAAAACACGGGAACAAATTGAACGCTTTCGGGATATTTCCGGCTTGCCGCTTATGCTGAAAGGTATTTTTACCGCCGAAGATTTGAATCTTTGCAAAGCATTACGTCCCGATATTGCCGTCGTATCAAATCACGGCGGACGAGTTGAAAGGCAAGCGGGAAGTTCTGCGGAATTTTTACAAAAAAATGCGGAGATTCTCCGTTCCTGCTGTAAAGAAGTGTGGGTTGACGGTGGAATACGCACCGTGCGGGATATTCAAACCGCGCTTTTTTTAGGTGCGCACAAAGTTCTAATTGCCAGACCGTTTATTACCGCACTGTGTTTCGGCGGTATACAAAAAATGGAAGACAAAATAAAAGGACTGCTTACGCAGTCCTACGTATAACAATTTTACGATGTGGAATTAGAATTTCGCCCGGCGTAAGCGAACTCGTTCGATATCTTCACAGAACAATTCACGCAAATCATTTAAACCGAGTGCCATAAGAGCCATGCGGTCAATTCCGATTCCCCATGCAAGTACGGGAACGTCAATTCCCATTGCTTTGGTAACTTCTCTACGGAAAATACCGGAACCGCCCAGCTCAAACCATCCCAGTACGGGGTGTTTTATATGAACTTCTATTGAAGGCTCCGTAAACGGAAAATATCCCGGAACATATTTGACTTCCGTTGCTCCGGCAATTTCTTTTGCAAATATCTCCAAAAAGCCTAGTAGAGTGCGCAGATTCACATCATTCCCAAGTACTATACCTTCCGTTTGATAAAAATCGCTTAAATGCGTTGCATCGACTTTATCATAGCGGAAACAGCGCGCAATGCCGAAATATTTTCCGGGAATCTCCGCTTTATGCAGCTGATGTGCCGATAAAACGGTACCTTGACTGCGCAATATCAACCGCCGTGTAAATTTCGTATCAAAGCTATAGTTCCAGCCTCTGCTGCCGGAGTCTCCTCCGTTTTTATGTACGGCTGCAACATTGGAAAGATAGGGTTCTTCTATTGATTTTGCATAGACCGGATTTTTTAAGCGGTAAACATCGTGAATATCTCTTGCTGCATGAAATTGCGGCATGAACAAAGCGTCTCCGTTCCAAAACTCCGTTTCCACAAGCGGTCCGTCAAATTCTTGGAAACCGAGAGAACACAATTTATCTTTAACGGATTCCAAAAACTGAACATAAGGATTGGATCTTCCGGCAATTACGCGGGCTGGCGGAACGGAAATATTATAGCCTCTGAAAACAGCGTTTTTCCATTCGCCGGTTTCAAGCATTTTGGGAGTAATTTCGCCTATTTCGTTTCCCGTAATTCCCGATTTTTTTAGAGCTTCCGCTACCGCTTTATAGTCGCCGCACAGTTTGTAAGTTACGGTTTCGCGCTCAATGATTTTAAATGGGCTGTCCGCAGCTCCTCTTTTTTTTGCAAGACCTGCTATAAAAGTCTTTTCTTGGGCGGAAAGGGCGGATTTATCTAAAAGACCGTTTTCTTGAGCTGCAGCTTTTTTTATTAAGGCGGATGAAATTTTTATGCGTTCGGGAATCTGCGCAGTAGAATTATATTCGGCTTTTTTTTCGGCATTCATTTTAAGAATGCCGTCTTTGGAAAGTTGGCCGAACGCGCTTCCGATATCTTTATTCTCAATATTTAATGCAGCTGCAGCTTCTGGTAATGTTTTTGCGCCGCCGGTTCTTAATAATTCTATAAAGCGTTCTTCGACGGTTCCCGATTTTGCAAGTTCCCGTCCCATGTCCGTAATTTCATAATAAGTATGAGGGGTTCTTCCGGTCTCTTTTAAAAGAGATTTTCCTGTCAGCCATGAAAAAGCTTGATTTGCATGACCTTCTTTATAACCCAATTCTTTGACGAGCTTTTCAGCTGTAAGTTCGTCTTCACCTGAAAAAGTTAATAGCACCCTTGTTTCCAAAGGGTGCAGATTTTTTATGATGTTTGAAATATCCATTTTATGTGCTAACCGAAAACCTTCTATCGTACAAGTTTTACGTGCGAGCTATATTCCGACCAGCTTATTCCGCGCTCATCTTTATAGTAGCGTTCTTTATCGCGTTCCATATATTTATAATTGTAATAACGATTCTGTTTTGTGAAATCTTGCAGACAGGCAAGAACGGTATTCATCGCTTCGCCTTTTTGATATGTTACATACATACTTGTATAATAAATTCTTGCTTCATCGGTCATGGGAATGTATTCGATTCTAACTTTAGCAGTCTTGTCCGTAGTATGCTGATTTTCAGGAATAATCACTTTTAATGAAAGATCCGGCTTATTCGCATTGTCTTCCGGCATTTCCGATGCTTCCGACTGAGCAAAAACACCGCCAATTACAAAAAATAAAGAAAAAAGAGCAACTGCTAATTTTTTCATAAAATCCTCCTAACACGATATTACAGCTAAAACTGTGTATATGTTGTTATTTTATCCGTTTCCAGAAAAAAATCAAGTTCAAGAGTATAGTGCCCCGAGCTTATGCCGAGCAGCGGAGACCGGCAGATAATAACTCTGCCTTTTATTTCTTTAGGTTTGTTCTTGATTACGGTGCGGTAATAAGTTCTTACGGCATTTTTTACGGCATCATTTGCACCGTCCGTAATTCCTTCAAATCCTGCAGAAATTTTACCCTTTCCGTAACCCTTGATTTTTTGGTGTTTTATGCTTTGCCACATATTGTAATTCCACATCATCCGCGGAGTTCGCATAAATTCGACCCACACGTTAAGTTTATTGTCTTCTATCCACGGTTTTGAATAAACGATTCCCGATTTTGCATCCTGTGAAGAGATTGTTCCTATTTCTTCAAGTTTGAAATACTCTTTTACATTGCGCAATTTATCGGAAGGAGTATATGTAAAATTCCAACCGTAAACCATTCCGTTAAGCAAAAATAAGGCGGTTGTTTTTAGCCGGTTTATCGGAAAATCAAATTGACCTGCATTAAAGTCTTGCGCTTCTTTTGATTCCGGATATGCATCAAGCTCCGCCCACAATGAAATCCTTATCTTTTGGGAAAAATCCGTTTCTTGTGCCGAAGCTCCGTAACATAAAAGTGAGAATATAAATAAAACCGGAATTATACGAAATTTTTTAAAAAAAACTGTTTTATTCGTCATCATCGTCGAGGGAAACAAGCGACGGCGGAGCATACGTAACTCTATTCCTGCCGTTGTGCTTCGACATATAAAGTCCCTTGTCTGCCTGCTTAACAAGCTGCTGAGGAACCGTAAGCGGATTTTTTTTGTAATCGAAAACGGAGACTCCGCAGGAAATTGTAACTTTCATTGCTTGGTTATTAAAAACAAACTCGTGATTTTCTATCGCAGCTCGTATTCTTTCGGCAATGGAAATTGCATCGTCTTTTTGCGTTTCATTAAGCATAACGGTAAATTCTTCCCCGCCGTAGCGGCTGGCAAGATCGTCTTCTCGCAAATTATTTTTTATGAGAGATGCAACCTGCTTTAAGACATAATCGCCGCAGTCATGACCGTAAGTGTCATTAAAATGCTTAAAAAAATCTATATCGAACATCAATACGGCAAGCGGTTGTTTTTGCACCATAGCCGCATCCAGTTTTTCCGTCAGCGAATTAAAAAAGAAATACTTGAGCTTCAGTTTTGTCATCATGTCCGTAGAAGAGCGTTCAAGCAAAACGCTGTTATTTATAGCAATGGAGGCTAAGGACGCGATTGTAAGTATCTGAGCTTTTTCATAATCGGTATAAGCGGCATCCGCATCGGAGTCAAAAATAAGACGTTCGCCCAAAAAAAGAATTCCGTTTATGTGATTTTTCAAAATAAGCGGAATAATAAGAGAAGAATGCATCGAGCGAAGCAATTCTATCGTTTCCGAATCTTCTGCGCACTTTTTTTCTATATACTCCAATGTAAGCGGACGCTTTTCTTCCATGAGGATTGAAACGACGGGATCGCCGAAAGGAATGCGGTATTTATTATCGGTTTGGGTTTCAAGTATGATTTGACTTGTCTCAAGCACAAAAAAGTCGGAATTCAGCGTATCAAGAACGAATATTCCGGCATCTATTACGTGCATCTGTGCCATACATGAAAATATAATGGATTCTAAAAGTTTGGATGCTTCAAGAGTGGAGCAAAAAGAACGGGAAATATCCAGCATTTGTTCCAGATCGTATATCCGCTTTTCGTAGCTTGCCGTCAATTCCTGTAATTTTATATTTGCTTTCGCCATACCCAAAATCCTGAGAGTTACGACAATATTATAGCATAGTTTTTCATTATTTCAAAGAAAATCTGCCAGCTTGGATATTGACGCTCAAGCAAGTCCGTATTATCTCTGTTTCTCGAAGACATCATAAGAACTTTTAAGTTTGCAATATTTTCGCTGGACGGCTTTTTTGCATCCTGTAAAATTCCGCTGATATGTTTGGAGACTTTGTTTACCGCATTTACCGCGCGCGGAATCATTTTTCCCGCCTCCGCGTTTGCTTCATTTACAAGCTGCTCAAGTTTTTTTACAAAACTCGGGTCATTGTGAATATCGCGGATATATCCTTCTATATTGGAGATTGAATAAGGTCTGCCAACGGAAAATTTCCCTTCAAATGCGCGGATATTCTCTTCCAGCTCCAAGACGGCAAATACGTCGTCCGAAAAGTCCGTCTTATACGACGGATTATTAAAAAATCCTTCCACAACAATATCATTCAATAAAGCGCGAACCTGATTGTTAAGATAAACGGATGCAAATGTTTTTAGAATGCGCATGGGCATAATCCATGTAAATGCGGGCGCAGCGTTTTCCATCAATCTTGCGTTAAGAGCATCGTTATAGCCGTCCAATGAAAGTAAAGGCGTATCTCCGAAAAGCCCCGAAACTTCGTGGGATATTTTATCGTCCTTCATTTCCGTTTTTATGCGCTGTTCATCCGATTTAAATTTTGCCTGCAAAACCCGCGAAAAGTTTGAGGTCGCAGAATGTTCGTAATTGGCAGCTTTCGGAGTGTAGTCGATGTCGTTTTTTGAATAACAAATCAACATTCGCAGTTTTTCCGGGCTCAAAATATGATTCATTACATAAGCGATTTTTTTAAGACTTGCCGTAAGCAATTCTTCCGTGTACTTTTCCGATGCAGCCTGTCCGCGCAGATTCGCAAGTGCCGATAAAATTCTGGCGGAAGCGGTATTTATGGAAAGACCTTTGCTTACGAAATATAAATCTTCAAGAAGATTTTCAAGTTTTTCGACGGGAACGGAAGCAAAAGACGTATTGTTTTCCGAATCCGTTGACGGATTAAATCGCGGGTCAAAGTTTCTAAGAACGGATAGAAAACCGAATTTGCAAAAATCCGCCAAATGTCTAATCGCAAGAATTTCCGAATCGATTTGCTTAAAAGCATCCGTATGAAGATCGCTTATAATTTTATCAAGCCGCCTTTGCTGACCGTCAAAAATTTGAGAAATTGTAAGATTCGTATTGTCCAGCTCTTCTTTTCTTGAATCATACGAAAGGCTTGTAATTACTTTTTGCTCCTGCATCGAAAATCCAGTAATAACAAGCTGTGATTCAAAACGTGCAGATTTTTGTATATCCGTACTCCCAATCGTATCGGAAAGAAGAGCGTCGATGGGTTTGGTATTCACATAAAGTATTCGTACAGCTTCTGCAAAATTCGGAAGAATCAAGCCGTCTCTAAACAAGGCAGGATTATAAGTCCGCAATTCCGCATCAATTTTCTTTAACCGGAGACGTTTTTGAACTTCCGGAGAATTTCTGTTAAAAATGGAATCTATAAAGTCGGAAATAGCTTGAATCAAACCCATGCTTTGAAGTCTAATGCTTAAAGAGATGTTTTGCAACCTCGCCGTTTATGCTATACTTGCTCGTATGGAAAAAAATGCACTGATTATAGGAAAAAGTTTGCCGGATATTGCGGAATTTGCCGATGCGATGACAGTTGCAGGGTTCAAGCTGTCTGTTATAGGCTTGCCGGAAGAAAAAGCGGCTTTAACCTCACAAGAAACAGCTGTAATTACGTGGAATAAATCTTCTGCCATTTCCGCCCGCTCCGCAGTCATTCAAGCGGAAACTGCACACGGCTACACATCCAATACGGTGTTTTATTTTGATTCCGCTTACTTTTCCCGTGCATATCCGTCTTTTACAACAGACTCGTGCCCGAAAATTCTTGATGAACTTACAGCAGGATTCCAATATCTTGCAATCGAAGCGTATAATAGAATCGAACGGCACAAAAAAAACGGACGATTGATATTTATTATTAAAAACAGTCCTTCTCAAAAAGACGTTTTATCTCTCCCTGCTCTGAAAGACAAATTTCCGTCTCCTTTAAGTCCCCTTGTCGCTGCTGCCGAAGCCTCGTTTACAGCTTTTGCGGAAAATATAGCGGCTCTTGCAGTGCAAACGGAATTTGTGCAGCCGCTTCTTATTGTTGTAGAAAGACAAAATGAAACAATGAGCGAAGATAAAGCTCTCGCTTCATGGCTTGCAGAATATCTTATTGCGCTGGACTCTTTTAAGAGTAAACAAAATGCAAGAACTTTATCCTCGTGGATTAAAGCAGGTGCACGAATGCCCGGCTCATTCTTCTTGTCCCGGTAAAACGGAGGTAATATGACAATCGGAAATTATTATGCCGACTGTGCAATCCGTATTGCGGCGGGGCTTTTTTGCGGTCTTGTGTTGGGAACCGAGCGCAAACTCCGTCAACATACGGTAGGATTTCGTACACTGATTTTGATAAGCGTATCTTCCGCGCTGATGTCTATGCTTTCCGTATTCATTACGCAGCTTCCGGGTGTTACCGGCGGAGATCCTACGCGGATTGCAGCGGGCGTGATAACCGGTATCGGCTTTTTAGGCGGCGGAGCAATTTTAAGAGAAGGTTTGAACATAAGAGGGCTTACCTCCGCTGCAATAATATGGACTGCAGCCGCATTGGGAATTGCCTGCGGAATTGGAGAATTCTTTGCGGCCGGTCTTACTCTTGTAATAAGCATTTTATCGCTGATAATCTTTGAAAAACTGGAAATAAAGTATTTCCCAGCAGAAAAAACAAAATATCTTACGGTTGTATATAACGGCGATAAAATCAATATCGCAAAAATTCAGAAGCATATAACTGAATCAGGACTTATGCTCCGCGATATGAATATGTCGGAATCAATAGATAAAAATAAAACCGCCGTCCGATTTTCTGTAAAAGCACCTTGTATGTTCAATCTAAATACCCTTAAAGAAAGACTTAACGAAAGCGGCGGACTTATAAAAATATCCATTTCCGATTCGGACTGACATTGGACTATAATAGCGATACCGACTCTAAACTTATCTTGCCTTAATTTCGATTTTTGAAAATCGGCTAACTTACTATATGTTTTTATGGCGAACTTCATTCACTGTGCTCTCTATCAAACTTGCACTGAAATCTAGAAGCGGATGGCAGTACCGTTAAATCATTCAAAACCGATTCCGCCCCATCCGCTATCTATTCCGAAAGAGCGAATTATCTGCATATCTTTATTCATACGGAAAGTTCAACACTCGAACGCTCTACTGTAATACTGTGATATTGATGATTAAAATCCCCCTTAAATCAATCCTTAACGAGGATAAAAATTAGGAGTTATTCTCCCGTTACAACATGAAATCTGTGAAATATAATAAGCCCATTCGGAAAATAAGCCGCCTAACAGGTTGCCGAATTTTCGTAAAATAATTTTCACAAAGGAGCGAAAAAATGAAAAAAATTATTGTACTTTTTTCATTAATGTTGTTTTCCCTGCATTGTTTTGCTGCGGAATTTATTATTTCACCTGCCATTGGCTACTCGAATATTGCTAATTCAACAAACTGGTCTGCAGAGGTTGGGGCAACGAAAGCTAAAGGCGATCTTGATTTTTCATTAAACGCAATGGATTTGAGTATTGCGCTGGGTTTTATTACCGAAGGGAACGGATTTACTTTTATTGTGAACAATGATTTTGCTGTTGCCGGTCAGGGTACCGCGAAGTTCAGTGGAAATGGCGGCAGTTTAAGTTTTGATACGGAAAAACCCTTTGCATGGGAAATGAGTGTTATTTTAGGACGCACTTTTAAGGCTTGTAACAACAAACTTTATATAAATATTGGAGCAGGTCCTGCTGTTGGAACAAACCAAGTTAGCATATACCAAAAAATCGCAGGAAAAAAAGAAAAAATAGCGGATATGTTTAGTACCAATTTCGGAGCAAGGGTTCAGCTTGGCACTCAATATTTCTTTGCAGAAAAAATGGGAATAAACTTTATTATTGCAGATACCATCGCCGGAGCTGATATCGGACAGACTAAAATATCGGGCATGACTATAAAGTATGATACCCCAAGTTTTGAAAATATCTTCACTATAAAAGCGGGCTTTATGTTCAGAATTTAATCAACAACCCCGACGCAGAGCGTCGGGGTATTAAACCCTCCGCACGAATAAAAGAAATGCTCGGACTGATATGACAAAAAAACTAATACTGTTTTCAGAGGCGGCAACCTGCCGACGTAATTTGCGGCTCCGACTGTTTATTTTTCGTGCAATACCGATTTGCATTTTGATATTTATTTTCATATAATTTCACACATGGATTCCGGCGAAAGAATAAAAATAGTAAGAGCCGCTTCTGTTGCAGGATTGGTAGGAAATATCGCGATATGTCTCACAAAACTCATCGCCGGAATATACTTAAAAAGTCTTTCCGTTTTGGGGGACGGCATTGATTCTGCAACGGATATTGCAATGTCGATTATGACCTTAGCGGTAAGTTTTATTATCAGTCGTCCGTCGGACAAAAAACACGCATGGGGACATCAAAGGGCGGAAACCGTCGCGACATTGGTGCTTGCGTTTGTAATTCTTACAGCAGGTTTGCAGCTTTCTCTTGCCGCTTTAAGAAAACTTTATGCGTTTATTCAAAATAACGATTCGGGCTCGTCTCCAAGCCTTATCGCCGTTGCGGTTACAACATTTTCGATTGCAGGAAAATTAGCATTGGCTCTCAATCAGTACATTCTTGGTAAAAAAGCGGAAAGTCCGATGATTCAGGCAAATGCAAAGAATATGCGAAACGATGTGGTCTTATCAACATCGGTTTTGACAGGACTTTTATTTTCACATTTCTTGAAATTACCCGTCCTTGATGCCGTAACGGCATTTTTGGTGAGCCTTTGGATTATCAAATCCGGCATAACCATCTTTCTCGAACTTAATGTAGAACTTATGGACGGCAATACCGATGAACTGTTGTACAAAAATCTTTTTGAAGCTGTAAAATCCGTAGAAGGAGCCTACAATCCGCACAAGGCGAGAATTCGAAAAATGGCAAATCTCTTGGACATAGATCTTGATGTGGAAGTCGATGCAAATTTAACCGTTTACGAAGCGCATATAATCGCAGAAAAAGTTACTGAATCAATAAAAAACAAAATAGAAAACGTGTACGATGTTATGGTTCACATAGAACCCAAGGGACTTGCCGAGCGCGATCACGAGGCATTCGGTTTAAGCGAAAAAGATGTAGAATAAAATCCGTCATTTTCCGAACGCCGTAGGCTAAACCCGCGCAAAAAAATCACCGCGTTCCGGCAAGATTGCCGTCAATCTACTCCGTTACCGGCACGAAAGGTACCATAAAACATTGGTCGATTACGGATGCGCGGTTTGCAGGAGACTCTTTTGAAACTTCTGCAAGTGCCTTGATGCCTGCTTTCGTAGCAAAACCTTTTGCGTTTCCGTGCCTCGCACACTGCAATACGACTTCCAGTGCGGTTTGCGCTTGCCCGGAGGCATCCTGCAATACCGTCGCATAAAGTTTATGCTCTTTGATTGAAGCGCGGGCGACATCTGTTGCATCAATACCGAGCACCGGCACGGAAAGTATCGTTCCGTCTCCGTCAACGTCTCTCAACGGAGAAGAAACGTCATCCACGTATTTATTTGCAATAAGAGATTCAACCGCGCCTAAAGCCATATCATCATTTTGGGCGATTAT
Organism: uncultured Treponema sp.; assembly: GCA_963548875.1. Taxonomy (GTDB): domain Bacteria; phylum Spirochaetota; class Spirochaetia; order Treponematales; family Treponemataceae; genus Treponema_D. The sequence goes on from CAUUVZ010000019.1 coordinate 25,228, forward strand.
CGCATCGAATACCTCCCCTTTTGCAATCCAGTTATCGGTTAGCTGGCGCGCCGTATCCAAACCCCAGTTTGCGGTGCCTTCCGCAACAATTTCGATTTTATATCCCATCCGTGTCATGCCGTCAATAAATCCCATGCGTCTGAAAATCTGCGCGCTGTGTCCGACTTCTCCGTTAAGATACAGAAGTCTTATTGTGTTGGAAGAAATTTTCTTAGGATTATTTTTAAAATACTTGTCAAGGATTTGAGCCTGAAAATCGCCTGCAGAAGTTTCCGCAGAAGACACGTAAAACACATTTTTTCCGACATCCAGAGCCGCATCAGAAGGCTGAACATTGGAAAATGCAACCGCGCCGCCTTTTGAATGAATGAGTCTTACAATTTGTTCGGTAAGTCCCGTATCAACAGGAGCAATAACAAAATACTTGACACCGTTCATCAATAGATTTTTTTTATCTGATCGATTTGAACGGCGGCGTCTTTGTTGCAAAAATAAAGTTTAAAATCCACATCGTTATCGGCGGCGGCTTTTACAAGAGCCGCCGTGTACGCATTTAAAAATGTTTCGGAATCAGACCTGAAAAGTCCGGCTGCTTTTATTTTTTTTGATTCCGATTTATTTATGCAACCTGAAAAATATAACGCCGAAACACATAAGCATAAAATATAAAATAATTTCTTCATTCTCTACACCTTCTCTACACCTTAAACTGATTGATTTGAGCACTGATTCCGTCTATTGCAGTTTCAAGTTTTCCGACAATTTCGGAAAGTGTGCTTCCGGTTCCGTCTATTTTTCTTGCACCGGCTTTCATTTCCGACATACTGTCCCGCATACTTTGGGTAGTTTCTTCAAGATTCTGTACTTGGGTCAACATTGAACGGCTGCCGCTAGCCATTTTTGAAGATGCAAGACGAACTTCCATAGTCTGATCGTTCATATCGCGGAGACTGTGATTGATTTGCCTGGAGCCTTCGGATTGTTCCGTCATTGCAGAGCGGATATGCTGAACAAGCTGATCGATATTCTTTATACCGCAAACTACGGAATTAAACGCTTCGCTCGATTGTACGGATGCATCCACAACGGAATTTATTGATTCTTTAATTTTTTGAAGCTGTGTTCCGATTGTTTTTGACTGCGCACTTGAAGTTTCGGAAAGTTTTCTGATTTCGTCGGCAACTACGCTGAAACCTTTTCCGGCTTCACCTGCATGAGCGGCTTCAATTGCAGCATTCATTGCAAGAAGATTTGTCTGTTCCGCGATGCTTGCAATAGAAGTGTTCGCTTCTTGCAGCATTTTAGACTCTTCTTCAATTCTTGTGATTCGTTCGTTTACAGCCGTCTGCTTGGAAACACCGTCTACAGCCTGCTGTTCCAGCGATGTAAATTCTCCCGCCATTTTTTCAATGGAGTGATTGACAGATTCTATATTACCTATCATTTCTTCAACGGCAGCGGAAGCGTGTATTACGCCGGAAGATTGTTTTTCTATCATTTGATCAACAAGTTGAATGGTGGAAGTAATTTCATTAATCGAAGCAACCGTTTCTCCTACTCCGTCGGACTGGCGCGAAATGCGCGCATTAATTCCGTCTATATTCGATATAATTTGAGTGATTGAACTTGCTGTATCCTGCGTACATGAATTAAGCTCTTTCCCGACACTGAGCAAAGAGCTTTCGGATTGTTTTATTTCTTTTACGATAGTCTGGAGTTTCTCCGTAAATTTATTGAATCCTTGTACGAATGCTCCGATTTCGTTATTTGCACGTATTGAAATGCGGCTGGTTAAATCTGCGCTGCCTGATGCAATATCGTCGATTGATTTTACAACCGTAACAAGCGGCTTTAAAAATCTGCCGGTAACCAGTGTGCATATAATTATTAAAACTACACAAATTACGATACTTGCACCCAGCATAAAATTGCGTAATGAATTACCGGTTTTATAAACCTGCACGTCTTTTATGCAAAGAATAAAAATCCAGGGTGTGTTTGCAATCGGTGAATATGTAACAAAATCATGACCTGAGTCGTGAATAGAATCCATAAGCCCGCATCCAAATCCTCCTTGTATCGCCGTTTGCACAAGTTCCGCAACGGACTTTTTAGGAAATTCAAGAAGATTTGTTTTCATTATGTCAGAGGTGGTATTATGAGCAAGGAGACGTCCGTCATTTGTGATAATGCTGGCATGACCTGATTCACCGAAGCTGATATAATTTACCATATATTGCAATGTTTCTATGGAAACCGAAGCGACAAAAACGCCGATTGTCTTTCCGTTCACCTTAGCAGCCCGTGCTACATGAAATACAGTTTTACCCGTTTCGGAATCTATTGAAGGATTATCGACATAATCGTTTTTCTGATGTTCCATTACTGCTGTAAAAAAATCCGCATCTGCAACAAAACCCTCCCCGCCGGAATCTTTATAGGAATAACCGTTTTTATCCACATACATAACAGAAGAAAAAAACGCTCGGCGGGAGCTTACATGATTCCGTAACCATTCTACGATAAGTTTATCGTTTCCGGTTGCAATAACATCGGCATCACTGTAAAAGCGCATTTGTCCCATATATTCGTTTATCTTATTCGCAATCGCCAGCGAATATGCATTTGTGATTTGCATGCTGTGGGTTACATATTCATCCGCAACTGATTTTTTTACCCGGTCTGAAACGTATAAAGTTTGAAGGAGGTTCATTACAATAATTAAACCTCCTACACTTAAACTCACAATAAGTGCGATTTTCTGCTTTTTGCTCTGCATTGAATCTCCTAATAACCGTTATTATATTCGCTTTTCCCGATACAGGCAAATAACATTCACGCTATGCCGCGGAAATCAATTTTCAAAGCATTGACTTCCGTATGCTCATGAATTCTAATGATTTATTATCAATTTCGAGTTTTATAAACTCAAAGCAAATATTCAAGGGAGGAAAACTGCGGATACTTTTACGCAATTTTGCTGTGCAAAATTGCAGCGGACGGGAAACCGGTTGTGTCTTTCATATTACGTTCCACCGTCCGCCGCCTTTTGGAATCCCAATTTATTCATACATTTTAATTTTTTAGGTAACCTATATACGATATTTATAAAAATAGAGAAACTCGACATTCGACCTAATAATAAAATCACTGTACGCAGAATCTCGTTATAACTTTCTACGCAGCATAAGTATAAATGCCGTTATAAAAAACATCTCCGGAATCACATTGAATATTAACGTTGTAAGCGGGATACCTAATAACGCCGCTTCACACGGAAGAATTACGTACAAATCAATCAGCATATTGTAAACCAATCCCGCGTACTCCGTTACCGCGCCTGCAACTATTGCCGACCATGCGGCATCTTTTGTTTTCGACCAGAACATTACTGCAAGAAACGCTGCAGTTCCGCCCAAAACAAGTTTCAGTAAATATAAAATCATTTCGGATTTAGTCATTTAAAATCTCCTAAAATAAAAACGGATTGTTTTTGAGTTTTCCGAATACGCCGGCATCCGCACTGAAAGGAACAATCGAAGGCGTATTATAGTCCGGACTTATAACGATTTCGGAATCAAGACAGTGCAGAATAAAATTTTCGTATTCTCCTTCGGGGATTTTCGGAAAAAGATACGGCCCTTTGCGCTCCCAATATCGAATCAATATTTTGTCGTAAATAAACCAGTCTTTTTCGCTCATTATTTGAACTTTTGCAATCAAATCGTAAATGGCTCTTGTAATTGCCGCGCAAAGAGGGGATGGAAGATTTCGACCTTTAAGTCTATCGGAAAAATCGAAAGGCTCCTGCCTTTCCTCATTCGGAAGTTTTATGCAGACAAAAAAAATATCTTCCGCCCATGCAAGCGGCGGAGCAACTATAACCGCATCTTTTGCACTCCAATCCGATTCGGCGGGGTTCCATGCGCGCCAAAAATCAACGCCGCTTTGCGAAAGTTTTGCGGCTGTGCCGATTGCATTTTCCTTTCCGTAAACGACATAAACCCGCCTCTCCGAATTGAGTAAAGCACAAAGACTTTTTACGAGCCGCATCCGGGCATCGGTGATAAAACTTCCGGTAGCTCCCCTATTCATGATGTTTTTAAAATGCGTAAAAGCCGCTCCCGTATGCCAGCCCAATATCGCTCTGCCGCCTTCGCGGTACAAATCCGTCAATCTTATGCCGCTTTTGGTGTATAAAAAACATCCGCGCGCTCTTTGTACGGTGCCGAATCGCCGCATAATTTCCGCAGCGAGAAAATTCATTTCTGTCATTTCCGAAATTATATATAAAAAAAAAATTCGTTTCTATAAAACATTTGCCGTTTTGTGCCGGGCGCGCTTACGGAAATATACGGTTTTCGGAAAAGAGAATGCTTCACGTATCGAAAATCGTTATACTGATTCGGTGAAAACTGAAATCGATATAACGATACTGTGCAAGGTTGTAGATAATTTCGGCGACATCGGAACGGTGTACCGTCTGGCGCGCGCATTAGAAGAAGTTTGCGCCGATAAAAATGATTTTCCCGCATTGCGGCTGCGCATTGTTACGGATAATTTGAAATCCTTCGGCGCGCTCATGCCGGAAGTGAGCTGCGAAAAGAAACTGCAAACCGTAAAAAATTGGGAAATATACGATTGGAACGCAGATTCCATTTGCCTTGACGCATTTAAAAATCATCCTCCTCACATAGTTCTTGAGTGTTTCCAGTGCGGAAGACCGGATTGGCTTGAAAGGCTTTTGTTTGATATAAAACTTCCCGAAACCGTTCATATAATTATGCTTGACTACTTGACGGCAGAAGATTATGCGGAAACTTTTCATCGGCTGGATTCTCTTACACGTTCTGCGCGGGTTACGAAAATCAATTTTATGCCCGGCTTTACGGATAAAACCGGCGGTTTGATTTTGGATAATAATTTTATGCAGGCATCTGAAGAATGTAAAACTGAGAAAAAGACAAATCCTTTGTTCGGTAAAAGTTGCTTTAATGTGTTGTTCTTTTCATATCCTGCCGATTGGAGACCTGCCGTTAAGGCATTAGCGGATTTTAAGCGCGGAAAACTCCGCGTTCTTGCGGCTCAAGGCGCGGGATTGGAGAGTTTTATAAAATCGTATAACGAATGCGGAAAGCCTTTTGACTGCCGGATATTGGATTTTTTGCCGCAAATTGAATGGGACAGTCTTTTGTGCCGCGCCGATTTACTTTTTATACGAGGTGAAGATTCTTTGTCGCGCGCCTGCCTTGCAGGAATTCCTTTTGTGTGGAATGCCTACCCGCAGTCTGAAGACTATCATCTTGTAAAAGTCCGCGCATTGCTTGAAAAAATGCGTCCGTTTTTCGGAGCGGAAGATTTTGCCGCGCTCGAACGATGCTGGATTTCGTATAACGGCGGCGGTGGCAATATCGAAGAATCCATAAAAGTCTTCCTTCATAAATACGATGAATTGCAAAAAGGCTTTTTCGACTTTTCCGAGAGTCTCAAAAAAAACGGGAACCTTGCGTTTAATCTAATGACTTTTATTACGGAAAAATATATACTGCGCGCACCGCTTTAGAATCATTTTTTAGAGGTTATATAATATGTTAATGACATCACAGTTAAAAGTCGGAACAGCCTTTATGTATGAGGGCAATCCGCTCATTGTTCAGAAAATGCTGGGACAGCGTTCCGGACGCGCAGGAATGGTAACAAATCTCCGCGTAAAAAATCTTGTAACAAAGTCAACAATGGATTTGGGAATCGACGCAGGAGAAAAGTTTGACGAAGTTGACCTTGAACCTCACGTAACAAAGCTTTCGTACATCGACGGCGATACCTATGTTTTTATGGATCAAGAATCATACGAGCAGTTTGAGCTTCCCAAAGAAGATCTCGGCGATTATGCAGGATACATAACGCCTGAAGACGAACTCGAAGTTAAATTAACGTTTTATGAAGGAAAACCCGTAGGTATAGATATGCCGATTCAAGTTGTACGCACCGTTACATATTGCGAACCGGGCGTAAAAGGCGACACGAGCGGTAAATCGCTTAAGCCGGCAAAACTTGATACGGGAATTGAAGTAAAAGTTCCGCTGTTCATAAACACGGACGAAAAAATTGTTATCGATACGCGCGACGGCTCTTTCGTTGAGCGTGCAAAGAACTGAACTAATTTGCTGACAAAGTAAAATTTTGTAAAACCGTCCCGTTTCTTGAGGACGGTTTTTATTTTCGGCGTGTTATTGCGGCGAGGGAAATCTCTTTAGTTTGGGGAATTATTATTTTTCATTCTTTAAACAATCGACGACATCAAAAAAAATGCAGGATAAATAAATCCTATACCCGGAAAAGCTTAACCGTAATATTTTCCGCAACAACTCAAATAACTAACAGGTCGAATGTCGAGTTTCTCTATTTTTATAAATATCGTGTATAGGTACATAAAAATTAAAATGTATGAAAGAATTGGGATTCCAAAGGGCTGCGGACAGGAGAACGTAATGTGAAAGACTCAACCGGTTTCCCCGTCCGCTGTAATTTTGCGTAACGCAAAATTGCATAAAAGATACCTTGCGGTGCCCAAGAGAGAAATCTGCGGGATATAATCGGTTGAGCAAGTTTCGAAAATTCGAAACTTGGAGCGGACGGTAAGCTTATTGTGTCTTTTAAGTTCGGTTATTCCGTCCGCCCCTCCCTTGTGAAAAAAAAGTTTAAGGCTTGCCTTAGAAGAATATAAGCTTTGAGTTTGTAAAACTCGACATTTGCCGTAATTAAGCACTTTGTAAGAATTTAAAAATTCTATTGCAATATTCGTTCGTCCTTTGATTTTTTGCTCGAGCCGGAGTTTTTATTGAAAACCGCAATATGGGTAAGATGATAATATCCGCAATAAGTACAAAAATATTTGCGGCGGGGAAATTCTTTATTGCGTCCTAGCCGTGTCGAATTTCTATGCCGTTTTAATGAATTGATAATGGAACCTGCTTCCCGTTTCGTATAACATATTTTTCCGCATTCCGTACACAGAACGGTTTCCCCATCGGCATTCGTCATTATACTCACTCCTAAGCAACATTATTAAAACTTTATGTTTCTATTATACACCATATAAAGGGAAATTAGTTACAATGATTGTTGATTCATGACTACGGTTTTGAAGAAGCTTGAATCATTTAAAATAAAGTGTTAATTCCAAGAAACAAATAGGACACTCTGATTTCAAGGTTTGTGTTGGAATGAATAAAATAAAACCACATTTTAACGCAGGTGAAAAATGAAAACAGGGTGTCCCATGAACATTGTAACACTAATTCCACATCAAAAGGAACTGTCAAAAGGCTATGCAAAGAAACTTTCAGGGAAGGCAAAGCTCAGGCTTAAAATAATCGACTGGTATAACCGGAGCTCGTCGTTCAAGAGCGCAAGCGGAAAGAAGGATGCGAATCTCACCTCTGCCGTCATTTTGGAATCGAACGCTCCTACTTCTATAGGTGGTACGGCAGACTCAAGAAATACGGAATCGCCGGACTTGAAGAAAAATCAAGGAGACAGAAACGCGTCCGACGGAAACGGTAAATCCCGAAATCGTCGAGGAAATAAAGCGGATCAGGCAGAAAAATCCTGCATACTCAGCCAAGAAAATACGACCGATCCTCTTACGGTATTACGAAGATGAGGAAGTGCCATGTACCTCGACGGTTTCAAATATCATAAAAAGACATAATTTTTTCTTTAGGGCGGACACAAAAGCGTCAAAAAAAAACGCTCAAAAAGAAGCCAGAAATCATTCTCACGCAAGCGAATCAGCGGAAACATGAAAAGTAGTAAGCCGAATAAGGTAGTAGAGTTCGACATGAAGCACATAAGGATTGCGAACAACGGCAAAAAATGCGCAATGGCTGGAATCGACGTGTTTACGAAACAGACGGTAATCCATCTCAAAAAATATCACGGCTATCGCCCGCACGAAGCTCTGAATTTCTTGACACCTAACGAGTTTGCGGCTAATTTTTACTCACATTCTTCCACTGACTCAAGGCTGTCCTAAATGTATTTGGAACGGACAGTGCGGTTGAACTGCCTGTCGGTTAATGATAAAATTATTTTATATTTAAGCTTGAAATCCGAATTCTTCTTAAATAATATTACGCGCTTTTCAAAATACCTCTTAATTTAGGATTTTTTATGTCTGATACGGAAAAAACTAACGATGATGAAATATCTTTGCTTGATTTAACGGCGGTTTTATTGCGTTATAAAATTATGATTATTTTGGTTACGCTTACGGCGATGATCGGAGCACTTATAATTTCCGTAATTTCGTTAAAGCTGCCGCCGGAAAAATCCTTTATGCCCAACAGATACAAATCTTCCGCCAACATGCTCATAAACGATTCAAAATCTTCCGGTTCGTCGCTTTCTTCAATGCTTTCGTCGAGCGGACTCGGAAATCTTGCAGGTTTGGCGGGAATCTCCGGCAGCGCGGGATCAAGCTATAGCTCTCTTGCAGTATATCTTGCTTCCTCAAATCCGTTTTTAGACGCCGTTGTAGACAATTTTAATATTCTTTCAAAACCCGTTTTCAAAGACTCGAAATTTCCTAAGTCCGATTCAAGAGAATACGTAAAAAAGAATTTTACCGCTGAAATCGATAAGAACAGCGGAGTATTTACGATCTCGTATACCGATATAGATCCAGCTTTTGCCCGCTCGGTTATAGATTTTGCTGTTGACTGGCTCCAAAGCCGTTTTGATGAATTGGGAATCGATCAAAACAGAATTTCCAAAGACAATCTTGAAAAAAATATTGCTTCAAGCTATGAAGAAATTCAGAGGCTTGAAAATGAAGTTAACCGTGTCGCAAACTCCGTAGGAAGCGGCGGCAATGCATGGAATCTTCCGTCAATTTCGCTTACTGCGGCAAAACTTCAAATGGAACTGGACGCACAGAGGCAAGTATACAAACAGCTTAAAACTCAATATGAATTGCTTAAAATTGAAATGCAAAGCGAATCGCCGGTTTTCCAAGTTCTTGAGCGTCCTGAAATCTCCGACAAGAAATCAGAACCGAGCCGCGGAAAACTTTGCATAATCGTTACTTTTGCCGCATTTTTTGCCTCGGTATTTGCCGCGTTTTTGCTGAATGCAATAGAAAATATAAAAAACGATTCCGAAGCGATGAAAAAATTATTTCCTAAAAAACGCTGATATTTTGAATTCACAATGGAGCTTGAATTATGGAAGAAAACGGTCTTGAATCAAAACGGGTTATTATAGTCGGTGCGGGAATTTCAGGTTTGACGGCAGGTATTTATGCGCGCCGCTCCGGATTTGATGTTACGATTCTTGAAAGTCATAATATTTCGGGCGGACTTTCCACCTCGTGGAAGCGCAAAGGCTATCTTTTTGAAGGCGGAATGCACTGGCTTACGGGCTCTTCCGAAAAAATGCCGCTTAACAGAATATGGAAAGAGACCGGCGCGCTTCAAGAAAACAATCCCGTATTCAATAAAGATCCGCTTTATACGCTTATTGCCGGCGAAAAAAAATTAAATCTTTACCGTGATGCGGAAAAACTGGAGAAGGAATTTTTAGCTTTTGCGCCGGAAGATTCCGCTGCAATAAAGATGTTTTGCCGGGATATACGTCTTTTTAAAAGTATTCACATGGTTATCTCCGATATACCCGGTCTTAAAGCGGCTCATCCGGCACATCCTAAATTACGGGAATTTATCGCAATGATTCCCGCTTTTTTGCGTTTTCCTGCCCTTAAAAATGAATCTTACATTGATTATGTTTCTCGTTTTAAGAATGCGGACTTACGCACTCTTCTCATGTCCGTAATAGGCGATCGTTATAATGTAGCGTCTTTCGTTTACACGCTGGCTTCTTTTGCCTCAGGCGATTGCGGTTATCCGGCAGGCGGTTCATTGCAGATGGCGCGCAATATGGCGGATACGTTTGAAGGACTCGGCGGAAAAATCGAATATAAAACAAAAGTCGAACAGGTTGTAATTGAAAACGGAAAAGTTAAAGGCGTAAAGACGGAGAAAGAATTTATTCCAGCGGATGCGGTTATAGTAACGCAGGACTTACGCGGTGCGGCGGAACGGCTTTTTAATCCGCCTCTCGAAGAGTCTTGGATAATCAAAATGAAAAAAGAAATTATCACGGAACAGAATATGTTTATATGTCTCGGGGTCAAAGCCGATTTAAAAAATCTTCCGATAGCATCGGTGTTTCCGTTAAAAGAGCCGTTTGAGGCGGGAGGACTCAAATTCGGTAAGCTGGTAATAAATAATTATTCGCTTTATCGCGATTATGCGCCGGAAGGGTGTACAGCTTTAACCTGTTTGTTATTGGGAAACAGCTATGAATACTGGAAAAAAGCAAAAGATGACGGCTCTTACAGGCAGAAAAAACAAGATTTACTGGACAGATTTGTTTCGGCTCTCTGTGAATTTTTACCGGACATAAAATCGAAAATCGAAGTAACCGATGCGGCAACTCCCGTTACATACGAGCGTTATTGCCATTCGTACGAAGGAAGCTGGATGAGCGTATGGAAAGCCGGCGGAAAGATGTTTGCATATCCGTTAAAATCAAAAAGCGTTCAAGGCTTATATTTTGCGGGGCAAAGAATGATAATGCCGGGCGGGCTTCCTATTGCGGCAGCGACCGGAAGAACGGCTGCTCAATATCTTTGCAGAGATAACGGTGTGGAATTCATATAGATTCTATCAGCCGGTTTATAAACCTTACAATCTTGCTATCGGCATTCCGAATAAAACCGGAACCCGTTTGCAGCATACTTGTAATACGGTTTGCGCATTTTTTCTCCGAATATAAAATATGAAAAAATTATTTACCGTTTTTTTTACGTTTTCTTTATGTATATTTTTTTTCTCATGCAGAACGCTTATGCCTGCGCCTTCCGGTAAAAATATTTCCCGCTCCATAACCGGCGTTCCTGCGATGACCGCAAAACAACTTTATGAATATTTTATGAGCCGGAATCCGCTTGCGGATAAAGCTGAGGTAAAAAGACTTTCCAATTATTATGTGGAAGAAGCCCTCGCGGAAGGAATCAACTCGGATATTGCATTTGCGCAAATGTGTGTTGAAACCGGTTTCCTACGGTTCGGGAATTTGGTTACTCCCGAAATGCACAATTACTGCGGATTAGGTGCAATAGATTCCGAACACAGGGGAGAAGTATTTGCAAACGAAAGACTCGGCGTGCGCGCGCATATCCAGCATCTCCATGCCTATGCGACAACTTCGGAATCACTCTTAAACCGCCCCCTTATTGATAATCGTTACAAATGGGTAAAACCGCGCGGCAAAGCTCCTACGATTTTTGAACTTGCAGGCACTTGGGCGGCTGATAAGAACTACGGCGCAAAACTTGATGCAATGCTTTGCCGTATGGAACAGTTTATCCGGTGATAAAATCGTCCTCCCTTGAAATAATGGGTTTAAGGCTTGCCTTAGAAAAATATTTGCTTGACTTTATAAAACTTGAAATTAAACCTTATAAAGACAACCCCGATGCCTTGTGCCGGGGTCGTTAATTTTTTAATCGTATTTTATGGGTGAGCGATTATTTTACGGCGCGCACATCCCATGAAGATTTTTCGTTTTCAGTGCCGATTTTTACAAGCGGTTTCGATATTGTAATTCTATCGACGACCGCCGCATTTTGAATCTTTGCATCAGGTTTCCAGAATCCGGCATTAAATACGGTTTCCGCAGTGCTTTTTAAAATATCGTTTCTCCAACGGCTCTCGTCCGATACGGAATACAAGAGCGCATCCAGTATATCTCCGTCGGAAGATTTACGCACTGCAATTACATCGGATTCGTCTCCAAGCCGAGTTACTTTATTTTTAGCCCATAAATCTCTTGCAGACGGAGAAGAATGCGGCGCGGTGGCAAGCTCAAAATCGCTTTCAAGTTCGTCGATACAACCGCTGACATTATTTCTCATGTGAACGATAATATCTTCACCCGTAGAAACATTTATCGCCGGGAAGATGAAAACTTTTTTATTATCGCTTGCACTGTAAAGTTCGATTCCCGAAAGATTTCCGCCGTTATTTACATGAAGTTTTACATATTCGCTATTTTTGTTCTTTGTATCATAAATCGGCTGAACTTCTTTTATTTCAAGTTTTAGCGCGGTATTGTTGAATCCTTTAAAAGTGATTTTAAAACTTCCCGATATACCGGCTTTATTTTTTGCCGTTCCGGAAAACGAATATTCTTCTCCGGCTTTTAAATCTTCCGCAAACTCATATTTTGCAACCCATTTTCCCTTGCCGTTTCCGCTGATATTAGGAGCGGGAGTGCTTATGGAAATCTCGGGTGCTATATGAATTTCGTTGATTTCGGAAACTTCACGCGAAAAAACAAGCTCTACACATTTACTGCTTATAACGGAAACACCCGGCGTGAATTTCACTTCCTTTTTGACTTCGGAAGCTTCGCTATCGTCGGCAACATTTTTGCAGGAAAAAAGTGCAAACGGAATCGCCGCCGCGCAAATCAACGCGGCAGCTTTTGCTGAAAACCGCAAGGCAGTTTTGCTTTCGGCTTTCCCATAAACATCTGACAAAGTTTTCATTTTGTACCTCTTCTTATTGGTTTGTTTACTGTTAATTAGCCGAACTAACGACAAAAAAGCAAAAACACACAAAATAATCGCACTTTTTTTGTAAAAGACGGAATTTATTGCCGGTTTACACTCCGGCGGACAGTAGAATCGTCTTTACCGATATAATTCGGTTTACTATCCGCTTCAAGTTTGCCGCAGGCAAACTTGCATAAAACATTGGGAGGATCAACTCGCCGCCCATAAGATACGTTTTCTGCAAAGAAACAGCCTTCGGGCTTTAGACCGTTTCTAACTTTCGTAGCATCTACGGGGGTTCTTAGGGGTACTCCCCTAAGCAGCGCGGGAAGGAGAGAGTGGGTTTAAGGGAGAGAGAGGGAACCCCGCTCTGACGGGGTTCCCTCTCTCTCCCTTGATATTATACTTTGAACTTCCCCACTTCTTCTGCGAGTCCTTCTATGCTGTCTTTGTTTTTGCGGGCAAGGTCGTTTACTTCCTGCACGGCGTTGTTTATCTGCTGAACTCCGGCAGCCATTTCGTTCATGCTGTCTTTGATGACCGCCGTAAGCCCGTCGAGTTTACGCATCTCTTCGG
>CAUUVZ010000020.1:0-36163 GCA_963548875.1 uncultured Treponema sp.
TCTATCGGCGGCGATATTTTCGGGAATATAAAGATAAACGAATTTTCCTAGCGGAATGAACGCAAAGTCTGCTGCGTAAAGTGCATTTACTACAAGGATGTTTAATGATGGAGAAGTGTCTATAAGGCAGAAGTCAAAATCAGCCTTTACTTCATCAAGCTTTTCTTTAAGTACAAGATGGCTTCCGACTTCGCCGTCAAGTTCCCTTATGACGCCGCTTAAGTTCGGGCTTTCGGCAATTACCTTTACTCCGTTCCATGATGCAGCTGTTACGGCATCTTTTACTGAAAGTTTGTCATTTACTAAAACTTCATTTACTGTGTGTGCTGTTTTATTTTCAAAAGGAATCGACTGCGTTGAATTTTTCTGGTCATCAAGGTCTACGATAAGCACTCTTTTTCCTTTAAGCGAAAGGCATCTTGCAAGGTTCAGGCAGGAAGTGCTTTTTCCGTTGCCGCCTTTTCTCTGGACTACTGCAATTGTCTTCATGCTTCTTCCTCCGTCCTTGCTTTCCTCATTTCGCGTTCATAGCTTTTCTTTGCTTCGTGAACGGAACTGTTCTAAAAGCTCTGCGACATTTTCGCCTGAAAAATCAAAGCGGCAGGAAAGTGTTTTTGAAATCGGGATGCAGGAAACTCTTTCAAGGCTGCAGCCTGAAAGAACAAGATATGCTGCTTCGTAAAGGTCTGTAACCTGAAAAGCAGGAGTGTTCTGTGCGGACATAGCAAGTCCTCCTTTGTTTTTGCGGAACGGACTGCCTCTTTTAAAATAAACGTTTTTATGTTATTATAATAAATATGACGGTTCATTCCGTTGTGTTTTGGGCTCTGTTTCTGAAAGGATCTGCCGGGATTGCATTCAGATTCAGGGCTTTTTGTTTTTGCTGACAAAACTTGTCAAGTAATTTTATGATTATTTTATTACTTATTTAGTAACTTGTCAATATTTATGCTATACTTCGTATATGGCAAGGCCGTCTAAAAACACACCGGTTTCAATTCCTCAGACAATCTCTCCCATAGGCACAAGACTTGCAAAACTTCGCAGAAGCAGAGGCTACACACAAGCTGAACTTTCTGAAAAAATGGGTCTTTCAATCAAGCAGATAAGTGATTACGAGAACAACAAAGTTCACATGAACGATGAAATGATTATCAGATTTTCTATTTTTCTTAAAGTTTCATCTGATGTTATACTGGGATTAAAGTCCATTGATATTCCCAATGAATCTGTGAATACCCGGTTTACAAAAAGACTTAAAGATTTAGAATCTCTGCCGGAAAGCAGAAAGAGAGCGGTAATCTCTATTCTTGATGAGTTCATTAAGAACGTCTGATTTTTTAAGCCTCTCTTTCGCCGCCGGAATTAATGACCAGTTTTACTAATTCCTTGTGTTTACTGCATTTAAAACAAAAAAACTGGTCATACCCAGTTTTGACCAGTTTTCTTTTTAATCATAAATTTCGCTTCTGTGCCCTATGCGAAGGACTGATATAAGCAGCTTGTCATCTTTTATCTCACATATAAGCCGCCAGTCTCCGACACGGTATCGCCACAAGCCGGCAAGGTTGCTGGAAAGGCTTTTACCTCGATCCCGTGGATTTTTCAGTTCCGAAACCTCATGCACATATTTTAAAATCTGCTTTTGTACGCTGCCGTCAAGTTTCTTAAGTGTTTTGAACGCCGTTTCTGTAAATTCTACTTTCATAAACCGAACTCGCTTTCAACTTCGGCAAGCGAGTAGGTTCTTTCTTTTCCGCTTCTTACGTTCTTTATTACTTCTTCGGCAAGGAAAATGTCCTCAAGGTCATCAAGGTATTCGTCCAGAAGATAGTTGTAATAAAATGATGCTGGTCGTTTTGTTATTTTTGCGAGACGTTCAACTCTGATTTTATTCTGAGGATTTGACCTAAAATTAATTACTGCTGAATTAGTCATATACGCCTCCTTGTGTAATACAGTGTATTACATTCACTGTTATGTCGTCAAGTCTTTTCTTAAACTTCTGTATTTTCTGAAAGAAAATGCAAAAGTCGCTCCCGCAGGGCATGGCACAAAAATATTTGTTTCTCTTCTGGAATGTCGCTTCGGCACAGCTTTTTACATCCGTGTAAAAAGCTTAAATAGAACACGCATTATTTTCATCCGCCTTCCTGACTGCTGCATATAACGGGCATTCTGTTTAATGGAGCTGCCACGGACTGCAGCGGAATGGCCTGCGGGTTTTCATTTTGGAAAGAATTTTTTTTATAAACAAAAAAAAGCTCCCGACGGTGCTTTCTTTGACGGAAGATTTTTCCTCCAGAGAAAGCAATTTATCCGGGAGCCTGCGGTAGCGACTCCGCAGTTTTCTTCGAAGACTACGGAGTTTAATGATAGAAGTTTTTATTTATAATCCATTATTCTAGAAAATGAAACTTTTATTATACCGCTTGTTGACTTTTGTACATAATTTTGAAAATTTCCATATCTATCAAAATCTGAGTATTCGGCAGTATAGTTTGCAACAGAATCAGTAGGATAAGTAACAGTCCTTTTAATAAGTTTGTTATCCTTATACTCAAAAGACTGTTCACATCTAAGCTCTTCCCCGTAGTATTCTTTTGAAATTTTGATTTTTTCATTCTCATAAGTTAAAAAAAGATAATTCTTCTTTTTCTTCTCAATTCCTTTTATATTAAAACTTGTACAGCATATATTATCTAAATAACCATTCTCAAAATTATATTCGTAGACTCGCTTTCCAGATTCTATTATTGCATTATCAGCATCTCTTTTTGAATAAGATATAACCGTTATTATTATTTTTTCTTTTTGAAAATCTACAATCTCCTTATATTGTAACACTCCACGGCAATATCGTTCTCGCTGAAAATCATCAAGATATTTGAAAGTAAAATTTCCACAAGAAAGAAGCCTGTCATTTTCATCATACTTATATACATAATCATAATCCTCATAAACTCTGGATTCCTCTTTTTCCAGAAGTCCTTTAGAATTATAATAACAGATATGAGTTTCCTTCTTATCTGGTCTCTGAATTTTTACACAGACTTTACAAATACTCTTTTTAGAACTTTTTTCAAAATCTTGAAAAAAATATGAATCACTAAAGCTTTCCAATTTTTCAATATTTATAAAATCATTCAAATCAATTAATGAAAATAAATTAGCTTCAGAAAATCCAACAGACATAACAAAGAATAAAAGTAAAAAAGTAATTAAATATCGTTTCATCAGTTGGCTCCTTCTGCTTGTGTTTTGATGACTTTAAACAAATCAAACCGTAATAAAGTGTTGTTTCTTGAATCATGGTACAACTTCTTTCTGACACCATTAGTATCATTTAAGGAAAGATTCATACAACCGTTATCTGTATCTGCAAAAACTGAATCATGATTGATATTTACATGATGCCCATGTTTTTCAGTTCCATCTTTATTCGTAGTTTCAATTCTTCCATATTATAAAATATTCATCTTTAAAATTTTCAGTCATACTTATAACAGAAATTAAAGAATCTTGATTAGAAGATGTAAATGAACCGGCAAATTCAACTTTTGTATCTGTAATGCCATTTTCTTCAAGCAATCCGTTTATCAATGATACTCCGGCCTCAATTGTCAATAAATTTCCATTGGAAAAAAGCTTGTTTTCTTTAGCATATTTGTTTGCGTCATCGACTGAAATGTTACTTCCTAGAATAGCAGCAGCAATCCTTGTGTAAGCCGTTAATACACATCCTACATTGCATATTTTTTCATTCGAATTTCCCAAATTCTTTGATGAATCAGTCATCATAATCGATGTATTAGCACTTCTAACTATTCTTCCATCCGGGTCTATATAGCGTACCGGGTTATTGGCACCATAGGCATACAAATTGCAATATGGTTGCCGAACCTGCGTTTTTCACTGAATTTCCGCCGTATTTAACAACAAAATCCGTTTTTTTTGCGGAGAATGATAATTTTTCGTAACGCAACAGCTCATTTCCGCTCCGAAATCCGCTTTTTACTCCGGAAATTAAACAAAATTCGAGCATTTTCCAAAGTACTCATACATATCCCTATTTGTAGGACTAACATCCGGTGTCTTCCCCAACGCGGAAAACACCGGATGTAGTGTGGCAACAAATAATATCATACTTCATATAAACCAATATTATCATAATTTTTCAGCAATTTTAGAATTTCTTCGTTCGGTTTATCTTCTATACGTGTTGATACAATTCTTATATCTTTTAAATTTGTAAGTGATTTACAAAAATTAAGATTTTTTATATTGCCACTTTTGTTAATAATAAGAGTTCTGAGTTTCTTCATTTTTTCTAGTTCTAAATAATTCATTAAATTATTAGCATATTCAATTTTCAAAAATTCTAGATTTGGAAATAGTAAACTCAATCCATTTAAGTCTTTAAGAGTTCTGAATTTTGTTATTGAAAGCGATATAACATTTGGCTGCGTAGAATAATTGAGAAAATCGACAATATTAAAGCTCCCCAAATCTAAAGTTTTTATGCTATTAATTACATTGAGATCAGAAAAGAATGATTGAGCATTTTTGCAATTAGAAATACCTAAAACTTTCAAATTTTTACAGTTTGGAGAAAGAGAAAATTTAGAAGTCCATATTCCTTTTAAAATTTCTAAATGTTCATTGGATATTTGACAATCTAATCTACATCCTTTCCCAAAAACTTCATGTAAACCTAGCATCGAATTTGTAAAAGTAATTGGGATTTTCTTATTAATTTCAATTTTATTGATGTTTATACACTTTTCAAGAAAAATGAAATCATTAATTATACAATCATTGCCAATTCGTAAATACGAATCGCCAGTGCTTCTTATAGCTAATTGTATTTCATCTATATTTTTATATGTATAATCTATTACAATCATTATAACTACCTCGAATTAGGTGTATAAAAATGTCCATTGTCTTGATAATAATATTAAGCTCCAGGACTTTGGATTCTATTATAATTTGTATGATCCCCTAAAGGATTGTTCTGAGTTCCTCCATAATCTTCGATATTCATATATTCAGACTTAAAGGCATCCCTATTATTTGATGCTGGCTTCCAATCAATAGAAACAGGCAAATCCTTATTCAAGACACTTTCTCTTACAGCAGATTGCACGGATATCTTTTGTCCCCCTTAACGATTCCAATTTTTATCTATTTTTATCCAAATAAATAATAATAGTGCATAAATTACAAAAAAAAGAATTACTAATAGATAATCATTTACTTTCTTTTCCATAGAAAAAAACTGTGCAAGTTTTATGCTTATTAAAATAGATAGTCCTGCTGATATCAAAACAAGAAATAAGTATATTAATGCAGAAGCTATCCTTTTCATGTTAGTTGTCTCCTATAATACTATTTTTTATATCAATTATAGTGGGAACAACATTTTCTCCAACAACCCCAGTTGCGCCTGCCCATTTCGGTTGATTAACACTAAACTCTTTCATAGTTCCTGTAAGAAGATTTCCAACTTCGCCAGTTGCTGTTGTTCCTGATGCGATTATTCCCTGAGTAATCCCACTAAATAAAGCTGCAGATAAAGCACCTTTTCCCATAGTAGAAGCTATTTCTCCAAAAGATTCTGATTCCCCTTTTATTGCATGAGTCACAAAATCTTTAGCACCCGCATCAACCGCACCTGCCACGGTATTAATTGCCACAGTCTTTACTGCAATTTCACCTATAGCTTGAACTCCAGTTTTCAACCCAGCCGACGCTGCCGTAGTTACAGCTTTTGTGGTAGCATTTACAGCCAAACTTGATACACCGGATGTAGCAGCACCAATCAATGTTGATGTTCCAATAATTGCCAAAGAAGTTTTATCTGTAAAGGCATTTTTTACAGCATCTCCAAAACTTTGACCATTAATCATTCTTCCTCCAATCTCTGTTGCTGCTGAAGATACAAAACCGACTGCAGCACCAATAAGAACATTTACAAATCTCCCATCCGGGTCTATATAGCGTACCGGGTTATTGGCCCCGTAGGCATACAAATTGCAATATGGTTGCCGAAGGTGCGTTTTACGCCGAATTTCCGCCGTATTTAACAGCAAAATCCATTTTTTTTGCGGAGAATAATAATTTTTATTAACGCAACAGCTCATTTTCGCTCCGAAATCCGCTTTTTACTCCGGAAAATGAGCGAAATTCGCGCATTTTCCAAAGTACTCATACATATCCCTATTTGTAGGACTAAAACACCGCGTTTCCAGACTGGCTGAAAACACTAGATGTAGTGTGTAAACATATTAACTAAGAACTTGCCATTGAGAAATTAAAATTTTCCAATCTATTAAATTTTCATGGTGTCAATTAATAGATGCTATTCTTTTATTTTCAGAATTTGACCTGTTCCTATTAGCATATTTCCCTCAAATAACTTAAATTTTTTTCCTACATACAATTTATTCTTTATTGCAGAAAATTGTAAAAAGAGGACTTTTATATTCAATAATTCCGTATCAAAATTATAATTTTCAATATAGTCTCCTATCACAATTCCACAACAATATCCAATGGTATCCTTTTCTAATCTAAAAATAGGTCTGTAAGAGTATTCGTTATCCTTAATAGGAGGTAAGTTACTTCTTCCTCCTCCCTGTGCTTTAGATAGAAACCTCATAGAAACTAAAATATCATATTCATACATATTAATTCTCCAAAGGGGCAATTACAGCAGGAGTTAATAACGGTAGATTTTCTTTTGGAACGATTACCGCAGAGGGGGCGTCTATAATAGAATTGATAGGAATGTAAGAGCCTTTTGGTGCATATGTTTCTACTATAGCCACATAAGGGTCATCTTTAGCGATGGTTTTATTAGCTAATGCTGCGTAACCTGAAGCATCCACAGGATTTGTTTGAAATAGTTTTCCCGATTCATATGTACTATTATCTCCCATGCTAAATTTACCACCTGATTGTTTTATGGAATTCAATTCTTTCTCATTAACTGCTCTATATAATATCGTTTGCGACTGAGTTTGTGTTTTTTCTGTTACTTTAGTCTTTACAGCGTTTACTGCATTAGCAACGGCTTGATTAGCAGCTTGTGCTCCATAAGATATTGCTTCTCCTAAAGCTTGAAGTCCTTGCTGTCCTGCAGGGGTTGCCAAATAAACTAGTGCTGCTGAAACTACAAAAACGCTTGCCCAATAAGCAGCAACTGCAACTGCTGCAGGAAGTGCTCTAACATCCGGCGCCTTTCGCAACGCGGAAAACACCGGATGTGGGGGTTAACTGATGCTGTTTTCTAAATACTTCTTAATCAATTTTTCTCCTCGCTCTTTTATTGCCCAATAGTTCTTTAATGAATAATCCTCAAAATTCTCCGGTGAAGGAAAGATGAGTTCAAGAAATCTACGACATGCGGCATCTTCTGTTATAAAAAAGCGATCTGCATTATATTCTCTATCATAATGAAAGGCAGCCCAATTAAAAGATGAGTCATCATAATATAAATAATAAATTCCAGGTATTAAGTAGTTATCATTTATCCTAATAAAATCCATTTTTATTTTGTTTTCAGCAATAATACGTTTTACATCGTCAATTTTCATATTATTTACTCCACTGGTGATATATAACCATTTTTCCATAAGTTTTCTATTGTATCAGGCAATTTGTATTGAATTCCGCCACCTGTTACATCTTTCCAAGGAGCGGCAATTCCACCCTTATAATTAAATGCTTTTTCAACCTTCCATAGTGTTTCTGTCTGATTTGCATATGAGGATGGGAGTCATCTTTGGCTTAAAGATGTTCCTTTTGGAGCTGTATAACTACCATTTAATTCTCCGATTCGGGAAAAAACCTGCCCTGTCTTTGCTGTTTCGGTCTTTGAATAGCCACCTAAGAAACCACCATCATTAGGCCACTCTTTATAGGGAGTTAAAGCCTTTGTTGTAGAAGTAACTTCACTTGCACTTGAAATTTGACTATTCCAATTACATTACAGGCTTTTGCTAATTTGAATACAGAGAAAAAGGCTGAATCGCAAAAGAACATGCAGTCAAAATTACGTTCCGAAGTTGCAAAACGCTCTCCGCTTTCTGACATCGGAACAATAGTTCCGTCCATTAGTTTTACATAATCCGCTGGACCAAAACCAAAGAAATTTCGCGCTAGGAACTTTTCTACAGGCTCATCGATATTTTTTGAAAACCAACTTCTCTCTTTAAAGTGCCCTTGCTTTAATTCGGCATCAAACGGTGATTTTCCATCCGGGTCTATATAGCGTACCGGGTTATTCCCCGCGTAGTGGTACAAATTGCAATATGGTTGCCGAACCTGCCTTTTACGCCGAATTTCCGCCGCAGTCTCACATATCCCTATTTGTAGGACTAACTATTCCAAAATGTTCTACTAAAAAATTACCCTCAAAGTACTTGAAAAACGAATCAACAATTCTGTAAACTTCAATTAGGCTGATTTCAGTCATGGCGTAATCCTTTTTTTGGTGTGGTAACAAAATTTTAATGGGTTACGCCTTTTTTGTAAATCTATTCAAAAATAAGTCGAAATTTGGGCTAGTAATAATTTTGTGTCGATAAATTTACTTTTTGATAATCGTTAACCAACCAATAATAAAATGCGCAATACTTTTCAAAATATTCCCAGATAATGTATTCATTACAATATAAAATGATAAAGGATTCATCGCCTGAAGAATTCAATTTTTTAATTAGATCAAAACATTCCAAGTCTTCCTATATTAAAGGTTAATCCGCCCATATCATCATAGGCGTCTTTTAAACTTCTTTCTTCTGCAAGGGCGTATGCTGAATATACCGCATATTCGCTAAGTTTTCCAACGGCACTGATTCCGGCATTGACTGCTGTGCCATAGAACTTGTTTACAGCAGCTCCATTATCACCCATTTTCTGCATTTTCATATTTGCGGCTGTTGTAAAGCCTGCTGTAACTCCTGCTCCCACAACACCTGCAATTGTCTGTGCACTATAAGTGGATTTTCCAAAGTTATCTGCATCAAATTTCAGGTTACCATCTGCATCTAACTGCACATTGTTTACTGCAGAAGTTGCAACTGTAGATACGTAAGTCGTAGCAGCGCTGATTCCAGCTTTAGCTAGAACTTTACTGGCTCCAGTTAAAGACGCATCGGCATCTGACTGTTCCGCTTTGAATGACGAATCAGTTTTGTTTTTTTTATTTTGATGAGAGACTTTTATTTTTCTTGATGATAATGAGTTCCACATTGAACAATATACAATTTGTCATCATCAACTTTATATACCAGGCGATTAGCTAAATCAATTCTTCGACTCCAATAACCCGAAAGTTCATATTTTAATGGTTCTGGTTGACCTCTCCCTTTATCAACACCGTTACGTTCAATATCTTTTATAAGGTCATGAACCATTTTTATTAACTTTTTCTGATTAAGTTCAAAAAATTGACAATAATCATCCCAAGCTACATCTGCCCAAATCTTTACCATTACAGGCTATCCTTCAATTCATGAACCTGTCCATTTCCAGCCTCTATTTGGGCAATTCCTTGTCGAAGATATTTCATGTTTTCTTCTGAATAAACATACGGATCATCAGCCGCTTTTAATGCAAATGGGATTCCGTTTTCCCTGATTGTTGCTTTTACAAATGCAGTAATTGCAGATGTTACATTTAATCCTATTGAGTTTATAATACCTTCAAAAAGTGTTTTATCTTCATTTTCTATTTTTGCAGATATTGTAGTCATATTTACTACCTCCGACTACAATATACTACCATATGTCATTTTGTGTCAAATAAAAAAGGTTCTCCGTAACGCCCCTATTTATTCTTCAATATCCAGAAATTTTCCATATACCCAACTATCAGGATAATAGGGATTATCGATTTTGTACCAATACCAATTTTCTCCATCTATTTCATATTTTTCTGCAGATTTATCTTTTATGATTACCTCTGTACCTTTCGAAAGCTTTGCCCAAATATCACAATTTAGATTTGGTTTTACACGTAAACGGACATTAGAATCGTTCAAAACAGCTTTTTTTTCTGATATTTTTGATGGTGCTGAAATACGGTAATATTTTGTCCATCCTTGAAAACCATCAAAATTTTCTATCTGAATTTCATTTTCATCAATACATAATATTATATATTTATTTATAACGTTCGATTCAACATACTGGTAATCATCACTGATGGGATTATATTCATAATTAAAATATCGACATTCTAATATCATTTTACTTTCAGACTCTATCCAAGTTGAATTTACAATGTAATTAGTTGCATTGTAAGCACACAGAAAAAATTGACCATTGTTTATGAATTTTTCATCCCTTTTTATTACCAGATAATAATATGGATTAACTTTATATCCAAACTCATTAATAAATTCATATTTATTAATCGTATAATATTCTGAATCTATAGGAGTTCTTATAGGTTTCCACGAACCTTCTAATGAAGATATATCCATAGCAAAAATTCTAATATAAGTGAAAAAGGTAATGATAAAAAATATATTTCTTTTATTAATTATGTACATAAACATCCTTAATGTTTTTTTCACCAATTGAATTAGCTGGATTGAAAATAATACTTGTATTATTTTCAGTTTTGACAGTTTTTGTTCATTGACAGACGGATTATTTTTTTCTTCAATTTTTTTATCGTATTCTTCTTTTGAAATTTTATTATGATACTTTCCATACACCC
This sequence comes from uncultured Treponema sp., assembly GCA_963548875.1. Lineage (GTDB taxonomy): Bacteria > Spirochaetota > Spirochaetia > Treponematales > Treponemataceae > Treponema_D. The sequence continues at coordinate 10,735 of CAUUVZ010000020.1, forward strand.
AGACATCTGGTAGATACTCAGATTCTACCTTAATACCAATACCAGTTTTCCCCATCTATTTCAAACTTATCATAACTTTTATCTTTTATGATTACCAAATCATTTTTGTTTACATATCCCCAGGTATCACATGAAAGGTTGGGTTCAGTTCTTACACGAACTCGGGTATCATTTAATTCTGCATATTCAAGAGGAAGCGATGGAGAAGAAGAAATTTTATACCAATAAAAAGAACTATTAAATTATGAATAATCTTTATCCAAAATTTCATTTTCTGTTTCAAAACTTATTATGCCGTCTTTTATTTCATTAATAAAAAGTTGAATTTCCCAATGATAATTAACATCTTCATAAAATTTATCGAGATAAATAACAGCTTTATTCTCAGCTTGCTCTATTTTTATAAGTTTCACAGCTGCTAATTCAGGGGAAAAGAATAAGTTTTGTTTAGTATCTATCTGAAGCGAAAAATTAGAATAAAATTTTACATTTCCCCACGAAAAATCATTTTTTGAAATCACAAAATCATTCATTTTACCTGATGAAATAATGTCATTATAAGTAGAACGACTAACCCATATTCCATCATATTTACTCTGTGCATACAAAATAGAAGACATAAAAAAGATTAAAACTGGTAGCAACCATTTAGATTTAATAATCATATAATAGAATCTCCGTTAATGCATGATTTTGTGAAGTCGTATTTCCAGTGTTACTTTCCGCCGCAAAAACCGGTGCTAATGTATTCACGCAAAACATAATGACTGCAACTGTAATTTTTTTATTCAGCACTCAATTAAATATTCTAAAATATACGGAATTATCATTGTTATAAACAAAAGCAAATCCCGAGTCCGTATATTTTATGTAAGTGCTTAATCTAAATTAAATCTCAAAAAAGCCGCCCTAATCGGACGGCAATTTTTATAAAAATCTACAGATTATCGAAAAAACCTTTTGCTTTTAAAAGCTCCGCGTTTAAGATTCCGCCTAAAGCCGCGCCGCGTTTTGTGTTGTGGCTGAGCGCAACAAATTTCACGTCAAACACGGAACATTTTCGCAGACGGTCGATTACGCACGCCATACCTTTTTCCGTTTCGCGGTCGCGGCGCGGTTGTGGACGATTATCTTGTTGCAGCAGATTATCTCGGCAAAACAAATAGTGAATATAAGCTGGTCTGGACAGGAACTTCAGATGAATATATGGGAATCTGTATGAAAAAAGACAATACCGTTTTGCTTGAAAAAGTTAATACCATACTTGAAGAAATGAAAGCTGACGGTACTTTGAAAAAACTTTATATAGATTCCTTTGGAATCGACCTTTCCGACTCGATAAAGGATTAAAAGTAAACGGAGCTGCCTGAATGATAGAAACTTTACCTAAAATGATAAGCTGGATACCGCAACTTTTAGCCGGTGCCAGAATTACTATACTTCTTACGCTGTGTTCTGTCATGGCAGGTATTATTATAAGCATCTTTATTGCGCTCGGCACAATGTCGAAGCACAAGGTGCTTCGCGGAATCTGCAATGCTTATGTATTCTTTTTCCGCGGAACGCCGCTTTTAATGCAGCTTTATTTTGTCTATTACGGTCTGCCGGAAATAAACCGTGCATTAACTATACATAATCAGTTTCTTGCGGCTTTTATTGCGTTTGCTCTTAACAGCGGCGCATATTGTTCGGAAATTATTCGCGCGGCAATTCAATCAATTGATAAAGGGCAGTTTGAAGCTGCAAAAGTACTTGGAATGAATTATTTTCAGACAATGCGCCTTATCATATTACCCCAATCAATTCGCCGCCTTATACCGCCGGTCGGAAATGAGTTTATAATGATGCTGAAAGACGCTTCTCTTGTGTCCTTAATTGCACTTGCCGATATCACAAAAGTAACTCGCAGCATTCAATCATCGACGGCATCTTCTCTTGTTTATATACCGGCGATGGTGCTGTATCTTGTAATAACGGCGGTCTTTACTCTCATCTTCCATGTACTTGAAAAGAAACATTCCGTTTACGAATGAAAAATCAAAATTGCAGATGAATCGGTATTAAAACCACATTATTTTAGTTTCTTGTCAAAAAACGTTACCACATTATTTATTTTTAATACTTTGAATAATTGGTAACGTATAAAATCTATTATTATGCAAACAACGAATATTGCAGCTGAAAATAGTAATACTTTTAAAATCGCAGAAACGTTTTTTTCTTCCGATAGAAAAGAAAATCTGCCGCAGAACACATAAATGAATAATAATGGATTTACATGAATAATATATGAACTGAAAGAAAACTGAGAGATAGTTTTTATTAGTTTACAGAGTTTATCATTTCTAATATTCATTTGAGCAAACATTAATATGAGCGACATAGAAGCCAGAACAATAAAAACCGATGTATTTTGCACAAATAAATCGATTTCTGAATTTTTATTAAATATTAATTTAAGTAAAAAATGTGAAATAAATTTTGAAAAAAATGATATAAAGCATAAGACAAAATACGAAAGTATACATTTTATTTTAGAAATGATTATTGGATATAGTTTTAAATAAGCTCCTATAATATACATTCCCAAAAGCCATAAAGGTGTCCAACCGTCATTTAAACTAATTGCATCAATTCTATTCAATGTGAATAAAGGTAAAATTGAAAACAAAGCAATTATCGTAATAATCATTGATTTATGCTTTTTTTCATTAATGCTTAATAAATAATCATTTAAATAGGGTAAGAAAAAATACATTACGAAATAACATGAGAAATACCAATACTGCCGGCTTGCTACAGGAAAAAATATTCTGCTTATTAATTCCAAATTACTAATTGTATGTAAATTTTTTAATTCGGGTATAAACTTAAATAGAAAAACGAATATAAATGAATAAAAAAAGACTGTTAACCATAATGGAATTATTTTTAATCGATTTATTTTTGTTTTTATTAGTACATAGCCAGAAATCATCGCAAATAAATCTACGCCACATTTTGTCAGTGCATATAAAAAAGTAAAAATATAATATTTAGGTGAAAATCTTATACAACTTTCTATTGCGCCACCGGAACCTAAAATATGCAGAACCACTATTATAAAAGCAGCAAATATTTTCAATAAAGCTATACCGTAATTATATTCGTTATTTTGTTGCAACATAATTTTTCCTAAAATTAAAGCGCACTTTATTCGATTTTATGCTGACATAACAAAGTGCGTTTTAAAATCTACAGATTATCGAAAAAACCTTTCGCTTTTAAAAGCTCCGCGTTTAAGATTCCTCCTAAAGCGGCTCCGCGTTTTGTGTTGTGGCTGAGTGCGACAAATTTTAAGTCAAAAACAGGACACTTACGCAGACGGCCGATCACGCACGCCATACCTTTTTCCGTTTCACGGTCGCGGCGCGGTTGTGGACGATTATCTTCATGGCGTACAACAATAGGATGCTCCGGCGCACTCGGCAGTTTTAATTCCTGTGGAAGCGATGTAAACGAAGTCCATATACGCTCAATTTCTTCAAGCGTCGGCTTTTTTTCTTCCGGCAGGTCGAATTCCAGACTTACGCAAGCAGTATGTCCGTCAATAACGGGAACGCGGGTGCAAGTTGCAGATACCAAAGGCAGTGCAGCGTTTTCAATTGCGCCGTTTTTTACGGTTCCAAGTATTTTAAGACATTCTTTTTCAGTTTTTTCTTCTTCGCCGCCGATATACGGCACGATATTATCGATCATATCGAATGAAGGAACTCCAGGGTAACCTGCGCCGCTCGTCGCCTGCAGAGTTGTTACGATCATACGCTTTATAGGGTAACCTGCCTGCTGTAAAGCAAAAATCGGCATCATGTAAGTTTGAAGAGAGCAGTTCGGCTTGACGGCGACAAAACCTTTTTCCCAACCGTTATGTTTTTTTTGTGCGGCAATAACATCAAGATGAGCGGCGTTGATTTCGGGAATGAGCATCGGAACGTCCGAAGTCCAGCGGTTCGCGCTTGCGTTAGACACAACAGGAATTCCTGCTGACGCGTAAGACGCTTCAAGAACCTTTATCGCCTCTTTATCCATTTCCAGCGCACTGAAAACGAATTTGCATTTTCCTAAAGCATTTTTTACGTCATTCGCGTCATAAACGGTCAATTCGGAAACCGTATCGGGAATATCCGCACCTATAAGCCATCTTCCAGATACGGCATCTTTATATAATTTTCCTGCAGAACGCGGACTTGCAGCTACAAAAGTAACTTCAAACCACGGGTGATTTTCCAAAAGATGAATATAACGCTGCCCCACCATTCCCGTCGCTCCGAGAACACCGACACTAATTTTATTTTCCATAAAGATTCTCCACGTAAATATATAGCAAGTTAAAACTCAAACCGAATTATCATAAATCACATTCTTTCAGCGCATTTTCAATTATTTTTTTTGCCGTATCCGTAACTTCCGTAAGAGGAAGTCTGATTCCGCCTTTTATAATTTTCTTAAAACTCATCGCATATTTTATTGAGGACGGATTTCCATCGATGAATGCAGCTTTAAACAAAGGAAGAAGTCTGTAATAAATTTGTCTCGCCTTTTCAAAATCATCGGAAAGGGCGGACTCCGTAAATTCTTTTATGAGAGCAGGTGCAATGTTCGACACAACGGAAACTACCCCGTCTCCGCCGCACGCTGCAAGTGCAAGGGTAAGCCCGTCATCACCGGAAAGAACGGCAAAGTCGGGGTGCGAAGATTTTACCGAGGCTATGACATCAATCATTTGTGAAATATTACCGCTTGCTTCTTTTACGCCTGCGATATTGGGAAGCTCTGCAATGCGCATAAGGGTGGGAATATCGATATTTTTTCCGGTACGTCCTTGTATGTTGTAAACGATAATAGGAATGCCGATTTCGGAAACCGCTTCAAAATGGCGAAAAATACCTTCATTGCTCGGTTTGTTGTAGTAAGGCGTTACAACTAAAGCGGCATCGGCACCGGCTTTTTTTGCGCGTTCCGTATAACGTACCGCATCTTTCGTATTATTGCTTCCCGCCCCGAGAATAATCGGAATCTTCTTGCCGGATTTTTTTTCAAAGTCCCGCACCTCGCTAAATACCGCATCAATAATTTTATCTTCTTCGGTTTCATCGAGAGTCGGAGTTTCGGCGGTCGTACCGAGCGGAACAAGTCCGTCTATTCCGGCATTAAGCTGCATTTTCACAAGAGAGCGCAATCCGGCAAAATCGATATTGCCGTCCGCTTCCATCGGCGTAACAAGAGCCGTAAAAGCTCCTCTGAACTTTTTCATATATTCTCCCATAAAACTTTCGCAGAAAGTTTCTGCCGGAGTATGTCATTTTTGAGTGATAAATTCAAGAATTTTACAAAATGCGAATAAACGGGATTTAAATAAAAAAACAGGAGGCTCCGAAAAGCAACGCTATTCAGAGCCTCCTGCCGTCCAGCTATGCTGGACATCGGAGAGAGTTTATCAGCTTATTTACAAGCTGGCTTAAATATACCACATCATATAAAAAAGTCAATGTTTTTTTATATTTTTTTATTATTTTTGCATTTATTTATCTTTTATCGCTATATATGAAATATATGCGATTGTGGAAACTTATATGCGAAGTCGGTAAAATGCGAAAAGTTGCAAAGTCCATACCGGTAAAATCAAAATACCCGTGATGCGAGGAAATAATTTTGGCAAAGAAAAACGGATCCGTATTGTATAAATGCTCGAATTGCGGTTACACGCAGCCGCGCTGGCTTGGACGCTGTCCCGACTGCGGAGAATGGAACTCTCTGGAAGAATGTATAATCGACGCAAATGCCGTAAGTCCCGCCGGGCGCGGAAATGTTATATCGGAAAAAGTAAAACCGGTTCCGCTCGCAAATATACGTGCAGACGAAACCGCCAGACTTTTTACGGGGATAGAAGAATTCGACCGCGTTCTCGGAGGTGGAGCCGCCCGACATTCTGCAATACTTATAGGCGGGGAACCGGGAATCGGAAAATCTACATTATTGATACAAGCTGCATCTTTGCTGGCGGAAAAAGACGGTCTTAAATCCGCAAAACCGATTCTTTACGTTTCGGGAGAAGAATCTGCTGCTCAAATAAAAGAACGTTCGGACAGACTTCAACTGCAATGCGGCGGAATAAAAGTCTTATGTACTATGAGACTTGAAGATATTTTGGATGCGCTTGATGAATTGAATCCTTTGTTTGTGATAATCGATTCGATTCAAACTGTTTATTCTGCGGAAGCCGGACTTATTCCCGGCACTGTAAATCAATTAAAGTATTCTGCGAATGAACTTATTTCATGGGTGAAAGAGCGCGGCAGTGTTCTTATTATGACGGCACATATTACAAAGGACGGAAATATTGCCGGACCTAAGACACTTGAGCACATGGTCGATACCGTTATTTCGTTTGAACGAAACGCTGATGATATTCGATTTTTACACGCACAGAAAAATCGATTCGGTTCTGTGGATGAATTGGGAATTTTTATAATGACGGAAAACGGTCTTGAAAGCGCGCAATCGCCGGCAACGATGTTTTTGTCGCAAAGGAGCGGTATTCAGCCTGCCGGTGTCGCTTGTACTGCCGTATTTGAAGGGAACCGGGTTTTTATGGTGGAAATACAGGCACTTACCGCTCCTGCAAAAGCCGCGGTTTCGCGCGTATACAGCGATAAAATCGATAGCGCGCGCGTAAGCAGAGTTGCGGCAATCCTTGAAAAGCGCGTCGGAATAAAATTTGCTGAACAGGATATTTACGTAAATGTTGCAGGCGGAATCAGACTTACGGAAAGTGCGATTGACGGCGCGCTTGCGGCGGCGATTTATTCCGCGCGTACCGATGTTGCCGTTCCTGCCGGAACTGCGGTTATAGGTGAATTGAGTCTTGCCGGAGAGCTTAGAGCCGTCCCAAAAATAAAAAACCGTGCAAAAGCTGCAGAAACACTGGGGTTTTCCCGCATATTTGCTCCCGAAGATTGCGAAAATATAACTAAAACGGAAAATATCGGCGCGCTTATAAAATCCGTATTCGGAATGTAAAACGTAATCGGGGTTTGGACTACATATTCAGTACAATTCTTTTAAAAGCAAACGTTTTATACACCATGCCGCTACAAATAGAATTCCCGAAGCAAGAATAAATCTATCGTACAAGCGGAGCAGTTCCGTTTTTGAGCGATATGTTTGCGGAACGCTTTCCGCTCTACCTACAACTTTAAGCGCGAGCGACAAATCCTGCACCGATTTGATTTCAAAATAGCGCCCGCCGCCTAAACGCGCAATCGTTTTAAGTTCCGACGGATCAAAAGCCGATGAAAGGTAACCGGAATATGATTTTCCGCTTACGGGGTCAACGTAGTCAATCGGAGCCGTGCCGTTTGTTCCAACGCCTACGGTGTAAATGTTTATTCCGTTTTTTGCGGCAAGTTCTGCGGCTGTCTCGGGATGGATTTCTCCGGCATTATTTTCGCCGTCCGTAACAAGAACGATACATTTTTTCGGCGCAGCAGACACAGCCAGATGAAAAACGGCGGAGGCAAGTCCCGTTCCGATTGCAGTCCCGTCTCCTTTCGAGCCGACGGATGTTTGAGTAAGCCGCTGCAAAAAGAACGCCGAGTCCGTTGTAGGAGGAACCGTAACTGCGGCTTCGTTTGCCGTAACCGTAAGTCCGTAGGCGTTGCCTGCATTTTCTTCTACGAGCGAGATAATCGCTTGTTTTGCCGCTTCAATCCGCGATAAAGAACCGACATCGCGCGCCGCCATCGAAGGACTTATATCCAGTACGAACATAATATCCGTACCGCGCGAAGTGTAAACTCGCTCATGCCGATATATTACCGGGTCGGCAAAGGCTGCAGTTGCGGCGCAAAACGCGGAAACAATAAGAATTTGAGATAAAATCGACAATAAGGAATAAAACTTTGAATTCCATGAAAATATTTTGCCGTTCCAGTCGGAAAATACAATCGGAATCGACGGAGGGGCAAAAAGTCCCGCTTTCCGCAGCAAAAAATATGCGGGAATAAATAAAATCAGCAAAAACGCCGCCGGATTTTGAAAACTAATCACACCGCCTCCCGATATTGTCAAAACAAGATATTGCATCTTTAAGCAGCGCAATCATATTTTCGCGTTCTGCGGGCTTGAGACATGCCGCATAAACTTCCTGCGGTATTTTTTGCGCGTCAAACGAACCTGCAGCAAAACGGATATAGTCCGCCCGCCGGAAAAACGAAGCGATATTTTCGGCTTTTTCGCGCCGTTCTCCGTCCAAGAAACCGCCCGTAGCACGCTCGAATGCCGCCGAAAGTTCAAACGAGACAAGAACCGTAAAATTTTCCCCGAAACGCACATTCAGATACGCGCGCATAATATTTTGTGCGGCTTCGCAAAAGTCCGTATCGGTGAGTTTTTGCCGTTTTAAAAGTTTTTTTAGTGCCCTAAGCGTTTTGCGCGCATTTTGCGCATATTTTTGCAAAATAATTTTGTTTTTTACGGCGGCAGCAATTTTTACGCGGTGTTTGAATACTTGAACGGCGGCAAAAATCAATACAAGCAGTACGGCTGAAAGCGCATACAAGACATACAAAGTTCCGGGCACTAAAAGCGGCGGCAAAGGTTTTTGCGCAAAATCCGCTCCGTATTCGTCAAGCAAAGACGAGACTTCAAACGGTTCCAAATCAATCGTAAAGTTTATGCGGTCGGAGCCGAAAACGGCGGAGTACAAATTAAACGGCGGAATGTCGATAAGACCCGTCCGCCACGGAACAAGCGTAAAAGCTACGGAATACCGGGCACCGTCTTTTTTGACTACGGCTTTTTGAAGCGAAAAATCATCGTTTTCCGCCTCAAACGGCAATTTTTCCGCTAAAAGCGGCTTTTCCGCCGCAGAATCTTCTTGTCCGGAAAAAAAATCTTCTCCGGAAGAAAACGTATATTGAATTTCAACGGGAGTGCCGACGAAAATTTTTTTCGGAAAAACGAATTGCACATTTTCTTCCGCGTAAAAAAGGCGCGCAGAACAAATCAGCACAAACAAAACCGCGTTCAAGGCTTTCATTTTGACCTCGAAGCAAAATAAAGCGACAAAGCGCGCGCCGCATCTTCTTCCGCCTTAACGGAAATAAAATGCGCTCCGCATTGTGCGCTTAAATTTTTGAGTTTGTCCGTACGTTCGCGGAAAGATTTGCGCCATGCCGACTGAAAAGATTTTGATGAAGTAGGAAATATTTTCCGCACCGGTGTTTCCGCATCGCAGAACGGAACGGAGCCTGCGGTCGGCAATTCTTCATCAGGAGAATCGCAGATTCTTACAAGCGTAAGGTCGTTTTTTTGCGCGAGCAATTTAAAGCCGTCTTCCCAGCCCGCCGTCCTAAAGTCCGATACAATAAAAATCAGCGCACGGTTTTTAAGTAGTTTTGCAGCACCTTTGATTGCAGCAGCCAGCGCGGACCCTCGTTTTATTTCGGAAACTTCATCAAGCCGGGCAAGAAGCGACATCGTGTGCCCGCGTCCGTATTCTGGACGGCAGGAAAAAGATATTTCTCCGTCAAAAAATACGGCTCCGACGGGATTTTCGCTTATTTCTCCGGCAAGCGCGATTAAAGCTGCGCATTCTGAAGCGGCGTTGTATTTTATTCTGCCTTCCGAACCTGAAAACATCGAAGCCGAACGGTCGACAATCAAAAAAACGGGAATTTCATGCTCTTCTTCAAATGTTTTAACGAATGCCCGTGCCATGCGCGCCGTTACATTCCAGTCGATTGTACGCACGTCGTCCCCGCTCATATATTCGCGAACGCCGCTCAATTCCATTCCCTGCCCGCGGCGTGGAGACTTAAATCCGCCCGCTTTCAGGGAATCCGAAAGAGCGGCTGCCTCAATCCGTAAATACGCCGCTTTTTTTGAAAGGGAATCTTTTGTACCGGTAAGAAAATGCCGCATAAGTCTTATGTGTGAATCGTTTTTACGGAACGGGAACGATGTTTAAAATCTTTCCGATAATATCGTCCGCGACGATGCCGTCCGCAGCCGCTTCATAGGAAAGCGCAAGCCGGTGGCGCAAAACGAGCGGAGCTTGAATTTTTACGTCTTCCGGCAAAACGAACGAGCGTCCTTCCAATAACGCGCGCGCTTTTGCACACTGCAGCAGTGCAATGGAAGCACGCGGAGAGGCACCGAATGAGATATAGCGCGTTATGTCGTGTTCCGAACGCTTTTCGGCAGGGCGCGTTACGGAAATGATTTTTACTATGTAATCGACGATTTTATCCGCGCATACGACTTTATCGATGAGACTGCGGAAATGCAGCAAATCTTCCGCAGTCAAAACTTTATCAACGGCAACGGAAGACGCTTTTCCCATCGTCTTTACGATTGCGGCTTCTTCTTCATGAGAAGGATAGCCGACGGTCATTTTTATCAAAAAACGGTCGAGTTCCGCTTCGGGTAGGTTGTACGTCCCTTCCTGTTCGATCGGATTTTGCGTTGCAAGCACAAAAAACGGGTCGGGGAGCGGATATGTTTTTTCGCCGAGCGTAACCTGTTTTTCTTCCATCGCTTCAAGCATGGCTGACTGAACTTTTGCAGGCGCGCGGTTTATTTCGTCCGCAAGAACGATATTTGCAAAAACGGGACCTTTACGCACGCGGAAAGTGCCGCTTGTCTGCTCGTAGATGAGCGTTCCGGACACATCGGCGGGTAAAAGGTCGGGCGTAAATTGAATCCGTTTAAAATCCAATCCCGAAATTTCCGCAAATGTTTTAACGGCGAGCGTTTTTGCAAGTCCGGGCACGCCTTCAAGGAGAACGTGTCCGCCTGCAATAAACGCAGTTAAAATTCCGTCGATAAGTTCCGTCTGCCCGATAAGGCGTTTTGCCGCTTCGGTACGGCATTTTTGTGCCGAGATCCGGCACGCTTCGAATTCTTGTTCGTTGTTATTTTCTTTCATCTTTTTACGCTGTTTCTGTATATTTATGCAGAAAAATCATGCCGATAATTGACAATTCACTGCCGTTTCAGAATAATTCACTCTATCATGTTAAACAAGTTAGCACAAGAATTGAATGAAATTCTGGACGGTACCGTCGCAAAGACGCTTTTTTCAGACCTTGGGAACCGTATGTACTTCCCTAAAGGTATCATTGCACAGGGTGCGGAAGCCAAAAAGCTTGCAAAAACCGCAAACGGCACGATAGGAATGACCGTAGTCAACGGAACGCCGTCGATTCTGCCGGCAGTGCATAAATATGCACCGTCTCTTACATCCCGCGAGCTTGTCGCATACGCTCCTACGGCAGGCTTACCCGAATTACGGGAGCTTTGGAAAACCAAACAGCTTGAAAAAAATCCCCTTTTGAAAAATAAAAAAACATCGCTGCCCGCCGTTGTGCCGGGTCTGACCGCAGGACTTTCCTTTATAATGGATTTGTTCATCGATAAAGATAAGCCGCTTCTTGCACCCTGCCCTTCATGGGACAATTACCCGCTCATTGCAGAAAGCCGGCGCGGAGCGGAGTTTCACACGTTCCCGATGTTTGCGGACGGCAAATTGAATTTAGCCGGACTCGAAAACGCCGTAAAAGCGGAAGCGAAAAAATACGGTTCAGTCCGTCTTTTGTTGAACTTTCCGCAAAATCCGTCGGGTTACAGTCCCACAACTTTTGAAGTTTCGGAAATTTGCAGAATTATAAAAGATACTGCCGAAAGCGGCGCAAAACTGCTTGTTATAAGCGACGATGCGTATTTCGGGCTCTCTTACGAAGACGATATTGAAGCAGAGTCGCTTTTTGCGCACATCGCCGACATTCACGAAAACGTACTTGCCGTCAAAGCGGACGGACCTACAAAAGAAGATTTTGCGTGGGGATTCCGCTGCGGATTTTTGACTTTCGGCTGCAAGAACTTTTCGGACGCGCAATACGACGCTTTGCTCAAAAAACTTATGGGCGTTATCCGTTCTTCCGTTTCGTGCAGCGCAACACCGTCGCAGACTATAATCCTCAAAGCACTTTCAGATTCTTCTATCGAACAAGAAAAACTTGAATTTTTTAATATGCTTAAAGCGCGTTACAAAGCGGTTCGCAAATTTACGGACGGACGCAAAAGCGGCGCCATGGAACCCTTGCCGTTTAATTCGGGATATTTTATGAGTTTTACGATGCACGGAATCGATGCCGAAGAATTGAGAAGCCGTCTTTTAAATGAAAGCGGAATCGGCACTATTTCGATTGATTCGAAAACTTTGCGCGTCGCTTTTTCGAGCATCGACGAAGAAAAAATCGAAGCCGTATATGAAAAAATTTATTCAACGGCGGAGGAACTTGCCCGTGCATAAGACGCGCATTGCATTTTGTTCGTTAAGTCTTTTATGTGCGGCATTTTTCTCGGGCTGCAAAAAAGATTCCGGCCGCATCATAATCTTAACGAATAAAAGCGAATTTGCGCCTTATATCGAGCTGTTCAATAAAACTCACAAAACGAAAGCCGTTTTAGTCTACAAAGAAAATCCCGAAACGGCGTTTATCCGGAATGCGGATTCTCCTCAACCGGATATTGTTATAAGTCCGTGGCTTTTGAACGACAAAACAAAAAAACATTTTGAAAATGTCGATTACCTTTTTGACAGGAAATATATAAATTCGGCGGATTTTTATGCGCCGTTTCTTAAAGCCGGAGAAATTTCTCACAATCAATATCTTTTGCCCGTCTGTTTTAATCTGCCTGCCGTAATGTTTGCGCGGGGAAACGATAAACTTGTTGCAGACAAATACATGATGTCGATTGATCAATTAAGAAAAACGGGGGCGGCATTCAATAAAAAAAATGCGAACGGCTTCTATACGCAGATAGGATTTGCCCCGCAAAGCAACGACAGATTTTTATACACGGTTACAAAGATGCAAGGCGCGGCGTTTAGAGAAACGAAAAACTCCGAGCTTGTCTGGGACAAAGAAAAACTTTCTTCTTCAATAGAATTTATAAAAGGCTGGATTACCGAAGAAAATACGTCGATTCAAGAAGAAAGCGACTTTGTTTATAAATATCTTTCCGTTACCGACGACAAACGCGTTACTTCCGGCAGAACATTATTTGCATTCACCACAAGCGACAGATTGTTCAAACTTTCGGCGGATCAACTTGACAAAGTAGATTTTCGCTGGCTTCAAGACGGAAAGGACATACCGATTGAAGATTCGTTTGTAATGATGGGAATTGTGCGCGGTGCAAAAAATCACTCCGGTGCGGCGGAATTTATTTCGTGGTTTTTTAAACCGGATACGCAGCAAAACTTTCTTGAGCGCAGAAAGATGATGAACTTGGACACGGCAACATTCGGGATTGCGGGAGGTTTTTCTTCTATAAAGGAAGTTAATGAGCGCATATTGCCGGTCTATTACAAAACGCTGCTGTCCAATATTCCGCAAGCGGATTCCATTTCGATTCCCGAGAGAAAACCGTCTCGATGGGAAAAAATAAAAACGGCGATTGTAATTCCTTATATAAAAGATTCTCTGAACGCTCCCTCAGGCAAAACCGTAGAGCCGATTGAAAAACGGTACTCGGACTGGCAAAAATTGGGACTGTAAATTTTCCGCTATAAAACGGAAGCTTTTGTTTTGTTCCGAATGCCGTTTTGTAAACCGATTATTCTTTCCAAGGAAAAATAAACGTTTTGAGCGTTCGCGGTGCGACGGCTTCCATTTCGTTTTTAAGGATTTTGTCCCACGGAATTTTTCGCCGTTCGGGACTTGCCGCAGGTACGTGATTTTTATCCAATTCTTCAAGATAGTCGTATTTTTTTAATATGAGACGCAAAGCATTTACGCGGGCAAGTACGAGTCCTGCCATTCCGGGTGCAGTACCAATCATTATTATTGAAACAAAACACAGGAATAAAATGTAAATCCCAATTACAAAAGACTGCCATAAGTTATCAAAGAGAATTATAAAACATTTTTTTATGCTTTTTCCGAAGGGATTGTGCATAATAGCTCTTAACGAAGGATACCACATCAATGCGGCAAAAATTATAAGAGCGACCCAACACGAAGCAAATCCCGCCATAAGCCCGATAATTGTCGCATCTTTTCTAAAATAATACGCACCGCCCATACCGGCCGCAAAAAACAGTGTAAGCAGGACTGCCGCATATTTTAATCCGTCCGCAATGCAGGACGGCAGAGTTTTAAAAAAATCTTTAAGAGAGAAAGGAAGTCCTTCGGCAAGTTTAAGGGCGGATTCAGCCCATGCAATTCCTGCGACGGAAGATATGCAAGTAATAAATACGGAACACACAATCCAGACGGCAAGATATTCACGCCCGAAGAACATTATTGCCGCGCCGGAAAAAACAAAAAAGTCGATGATAAGATTGGGTACGAAAAACACTAAAAGATTATCCCAGCCGTCGTAAAAATTTTTTCTAAAAAAGAAATTTAACATGGCGCAATAATATCATTAGTCGTTACATTTTGGTATAGCCTGCGGAAATCAATTTTTAAAGAAGCGGCGGACGGGGAACCGGTCATACTGTTTATGTATCATTTTTCCCGTCCGCCGCTCGTCGTCCTCCCTCCGGCCGCTTTATGTCCGGCATAAAAAGATTATATAATGCGCCTGCAAAATATTGCCGCGCTTACGGAGTAAAATAATAGTATGAAACGGTTTTTTGAGATTTTTATTTTTTTGTTGATTGCGGGATTGCTGTCGGCGGAAACTCAAGCGGATATTTTTTCGGAAGGCACAATATCGTCTTATGAAAAACAGCTTGATTCCGAAAAAAATTATTCGTCTACCGACTTTGACGGAGTGCATAATCTTGAAGCGGAAAAGATTTACGAAATTGAAAAAATGCAAACCGTAATTTCCGTTCGTTCAAACGTACAGGGCGCAGCTGTTTTTCTGAATAATGAATATCAAGGAACGGTTCCGCTGAATATTTCAGGATTAGCGGCAGGAATCTATGAGCTTCGTCTGGAAAAACAAGGATATTCGGACGGTGCGTACATGATTTACGTTTCCGAAGGGCGTTCTTTTTCTTATTATGTTCCGCTTGAGCGCAGTATCGGCTTTTTGGATTTTTCATCTTTGCCGGCAGGCAGTCTAATCTATGTGGATTCAAAAAAAATCGACAATTCGTATATTGAAATTGAAGAAGGCAGACATGAGATTTTTATCCGAAGATTCGGATTTAAAGATGTACGCGGTGTCGTTTTTGTCCGCAAAGGAACAGTGCGCTTTATTTCCGCGAAAATGACGGAAGACAGTTTTAGATTAAAGTCGTTTTCAGCAGCAAAGCGGAGTTTTAATCCCGATTATTCAGGTGCCTTAGGGCAAACAACTTTTACAGCGTCTGTAACCGCGCCCGCCATAGGCGTTCTTTCAATAAAAGATGAATCGGGAGAAGAAGTCTTCAGGGCGGAACTCCCTGAATTTTCTACATGGGAACAAAGCATAAAATGGAACGGACGGGCGAATGACGGTTCAAAACTTGCAGGCGGTATATATACTGCCGACTTTTCTGCCGGCGGGCAGATTTTATCGTCTGCTGTACGCCTCGATTATTCTATTTCATACCGCCCTGTGGAAATCGGTTTTGCAGGAAGCGGAACAGGCTCTTTCCCTGCGGCATTTACGCTGCCTAAAAAAACGGTAATGTTGTCTGCGGCGGTTTCTCCGATTTTTAACACGGAAGACGGATTTTATTCCGCTCCTTTTGTTTTTGCGCTGTCATACACGCCTTCCGATTTTGCGGAACTTTCTTCAAGATTCACCGTGAATACCGCTAATGAAAAGTCTTCCGTCGGTGTAAACGCAGCCGCAAAATTCGTATTTTCCTCACAAATCTCATACGATGCAAAAATATGCTACGGAGCGTCAGTGCATTACGGATATTCCGGTAAACAAATGTTTTATCCTTACGGGGCGCAATACGGAAGCGGCTTGGGAGCTTCCGCAATGTTCGGACTGGACTTAAAAAGTGTATATGCCGGTGTTTCAAGTTCATACACTGTAGGCAGCTTGAACGGAGATGTCGGCAGAAAAGATTCCGCATTGAAGAATGTTGTTGCTTTTTCTTTCCGCCCTGCAGCGATGACTGCAATAGATGCCGCGTTTGCAATAAACAGCGCATTCAATTTTTATGACGGAATATCGGATTCAATTATGGCGGCGGATTTTGCTCGTGCATTCGACGCACAGCTTGGCGCATCTTTTATGATTCCGAATACATCCGTAATCCTTAGAACCGCCGCTTCCGCGCTCATTTATACCGGCAGCACCGCCTATATCGACGGAAGATTTTGCATTGCATATATGTTTTAGGCGGAATGTCGAAAGTTCGGCATCCGCTAAAAACACAGCTCGATTTAACTGCAATTTCCAACATTCGACCCGGCAATTTGCATTATTATGAATCCTGCGGTAAAATCGCCCTAAAATTTGGGGTCAGTTCCGAAAACAGAGAGGCCTAAGGGGTCACCCCCTTAAAAAAACATTTATTAAGGAGTCGTCTATGAAAACGACAATTTTCAACAAGAAAGCACACGCTTTCTTCGGCGCGGTAGCGGTTTTGCTTGCCGCAGTATTCACAATCGGATGTAAAACGGAAATAAGCAGCAGCGACCCTGCTCCCGAAACTTTCACCGTAGAGATGAAAGCCGGAGAACACGGAACACTGACCGCAAGTCCTGCGATTCCCACAAGCGGCAAAGTTGCCAAAGACACGGAGATTACATTTACCGCAAATCCTGAAACAGGCTACAAAGTTGACAAATGGACGACTACCGGCGGAACATTTGAGACGGGAACCGGCACGGAAGGAAGTCTGACAGCAAAAGTAAAGATAAGTGCCAACACAAAAGTGAACGTAAGCTTTAAGACGATAGCTTACAACACAGTTTCATTTGCGAATTTGAATACATACCTTCAAACAGCATCATCTACCGATATAAACTACATTAAAGTAACCGATCTTACGGCAGCGGACTTAAAGGGTGATAGAGGTACATGGAAACCGAGCGCGCTCGGAAAAATACTGAACGATAATCCGACTAAAAAAGTTGCTCTTAAGCTGGGAGCAATACCCGGTCTTACGGATATGACCTGCTGCTTTTACGAATGCACAAGTCTTACACAAGCTCCCGAGATTCCAAGCGGCGTTACCGATATGACAGTCTGCTTTCCCCGCTGCACAAACCTTACACAAGCTCCCTTGATTCCAAGCAGCGTTACCAATATGCACGACTGCTTTTCCGGCTGCACAAGCCTTACACAAGTATCCGTGATACCGAGCAGCGTTACCGATATGGAAAGCTGCTTTTGGAACTGCGCAAGCCTTACACAAGCTCCAGTGATACCAAGCAGCGTTACCAATATGCGCTGCTGCTTTAGGGACTGCACAAGCCTTACACAAGCTCCCGAGATTCCAAACAGCGTTACTGATATGGTCAGTTGCTTTGCCGGCTGCACAAGCCTTACACAAGCCCCTGTGATACCGAGCAGCGTTACCTATATGGGAGGCTGCTTTGCCGGCTGCACAAGCCTTACACAAGCCCCTGTGATTCCAAGCAGCGTTACCTATATGGGAAGCTGCTTTTCCGGCTGCACAAGCCTTACGCAGGCTCCGGTGATACCAAGCAGCGTTACAAATATGGAAAGCTGCTTTAGCGGCTGCACAAGCCTTACACAAGTATCCGTGATACCGAGCAGCGTTACCGATATGTACTGCTGCTTTTACAAATGCACAAGTCTTACACAAGCTCCGGAGATTCCAAGCAGCGTTACCTATATGAGATACTGCTTTGAATATTGCAAAAAGATTACGGCTGTTACACTGAAGTGCAATTATAATGCGGATAGATTTGACGGTGCATTCTATGGCTGCGAAAAACTGAGTGCAGGCAGCATAAAAGTGCCGGCAGGGCAGGTGGCAGCATATCAAGCAGGTGCAGCCACAATGGGTGCGCAGGCAGACTGGTTCGTTGCGGAGTAACCAATAACGGCTAAAAAACAACAACCGCCCTGCGTTTGCTGTGCAAACGCGCATAAAAACATTGGTCAAAACACCCTCTCCGCAGAACCAATCCGGGATTCCAAAGGGCAAAGCCCTTTGGCAGGGCGAGGAAAGGAAGGTGGGTTTTAGGGAGGGGCGAACAGTAAAACTTGGTTTTGCACATTTAATCCAGTCTTCTGTTCGCTTGCAGTTTTGCATTAGCAAAACTGCGGTAAATAAAATTTTATGGACGAAGAGGAACGCCTGAAAAGCAGCTTCAGCAGTTTTCACTTTGTGAAAACTGCAGCCGGCGGTAAGCCCGCTACATCTTGTAACCATGTTTACCGCCGCCGGCACTGCTCTGACGGGGTGTCCTCTCTCTCCCTGAAAGAAAAGGAGTTTAAGGGGTATCGCCTCTTAGCAAGGGTGCGGCGGACAGTTCCGCTTTGAGCTTGCGGACGGTTTCAAGCGGAAGTTTGATACAGCGAGCAACCTGCTCAACGCTCAAGCCGTCTGCAAGAAAACTTCTTGCATTATCAAGCTTAGTTGTTTCTATGCCGCGTTGTTCTCCGATTGTGATACCTTCTTCTCTGCCCATGCGTCTTAAATCATATTCGCGTAAGTTCATAGTTAAATAATCGCTCCTGAATACTTCATTTAATTTGGCTTGCTCTACAAGTCCGTTTATTTCGTCGGTAAACGGGCTGCCCGTCTGTTTTGCACTGATGTACTGTAAAAGTGCAAATAATTCTTTGTCGCTCTCTTTTTCGTATGCGGACGCATTATAAAATACTTTATATGATTTGTCATTTAACTCGGCGGCAGGATTTTCCTCGCAGATGTTCCTGAATGTATAAACCGGCAGCCCCAGCTTAAACGGGTCTGAAAGGCAGATAAAGATGACATAACTTTCTTTGAGGTCGTTATAGCTTTGCCCTTTGAGCAAATTATCGGAATCCATCATGCTTTGATAATAGCGCGTACGTTTGCCCAAATCCGGCGGAATACTCGTCTGGATTTCTATGTCGAATACATGAGATTCGTCGGCAGTGTACACATCAAGGCGAATACCTTTGCTTTCGTAGAAAGGGCTGATGGATTTTTGTAACGTCGGGTATTCGATTTTGCCTATCTTCATTCGCAGAAGCCTCTCCAAAACGCCTCTGCAAATGTACTCGTTCTTCATAATGCACCCGAACATAAAATCGTCCGTGAACGTAAGCTCTTCTATCGGTTTAAAGAATGTCTTTGGATAATCTGTATTTGTGGTATTCATAATGCCTCCACTTTTATATAGCGGAGAAATGTAAAAATCGGCAAAGTGCGGACGGACAAACCAGGTTTTACAGATTTAATTTGGTTTGCCGGCCGCGGCCGGCAGGAAAGACTTTGTCTTACAGCGTAAAATTTGGTTCACTGCCGGCTACAAGTTTGCCACAGGCAAACTTGTTTTAAGTGAAACTCTACTGATGACGGAAAAGCTGATGTAAAACTTTATTCTAGGGATGGTGTAATCTGGATGAGCCAGCAGCAAATGGCTTTACTTTTTGATACCTCTAAGCAGAACATAAGTTTGCATATACTTAACATCTTGCAAGATAAGGAATTATATGAAAAATCAGTTGTCAAGGATTACTTGACAACTGCCGGTGACGGTAAAAATTACAACATAACCTATTCGTGCGGAGGCTTTAATACCCCGACGCTCTGCGTCGTAACAAAGGGTATTAAAGCCGAGTGCAATCACCTTATGAGAACATACAGTGCGAAACATTGAGCACTGTTCCCCGATGCTTGCGTCGGGGTTGTTGATTATGCGCTCCCTATAGTTATCGCCGTAGGTTTTAGGGTAAGAAGTATTCGTGGTACACAATTTAGAAGATGGGCAAATGCGTTGCGCTTTTCAAAACATATTCTCCGCTGTAAGTCGCGCAAAATTCAATAACAGTGAGAAACTGCGGTTGATACGCTGAAAAAATGTAGACGGAACAAACGACGGAAGATACATCCTGCGCCGGATAGAAGCGGAAAGTGCTGCTTATGCAGCAGTTGGAGCGGATAGCCGATTGCAAGATACGGTTGCGCCCTGATTTTTTCCTTTCGATAGCAAAAGCAGTTTTTTTTTGATATTATGCCGCGTATGCGTAAATCGGTTTTCTTTCTTTTTATTACGGCAGTCTGCCTGTGGTTTGTTTCCTGTACAAAAATTATGGGATACGGCGTGGTTTTGTGGAATTTGCCGGAATAT
This sequence comes from uncultured Treponema sp., assembly GCA_963548875.1. Lineage (GTDB taxonomy): Bacteria > Spirochaetota > Spirochaetia > Treponematales > Treponemataceae > Treponema_D. The sequence goes on from CAUUVZ010000020.1 coordinate 30,996, forward strand.
AATATTCAGGACGGCGATATTGTTCCTGTATATATAAAGTCGAATATTTCGCACGTTTATGTCATCGGTGCGGGAAATACAAAAGTTGAAGTTCCTCTGTGGCAGATAACGGAGCCGGTTTCCAAGCGCAAGGCGGAAAAAGAGGCTGAAAAATATGCGGATTTTCGGCATACGTATGCAAAAGTTGCTCTTGACGGGCTTCCGGTACGCGCGGAACCTATAAATACTGCAAAGCAGGTATATCGTCTCCGAAAAAACGAAACGGTTCGCATTCTATATAAGGGGAACGGGCAAACCGTCATGTCCGGTAAGACTGCTCTTGAGGGCGATTGGCTGCGCGTTCTTACTTTTGACGGGAATCAGGGATGGTGTTTTTCGTATAATTTACGTCAGTTTAAGACCGGTGCCGACGGTCTTGCGCTCGATAAAGATTTGCAAGAGGCGGAAGATAAGTCTGCCGATTTGTCGGATTTGCTTTCAAAAAAATGGTATCCCGAATCTTACAGGCAGATGATTGATTCTGAAAAAATTGATCCTGCAAAGTTGATTCCCTCGTACAATCTTTCGTTTGATGAAGAAACGCAAAAATTATCATTTGCTATGCCCGGAATAAAAGATGAATGGGATTATACCGGTGCAGAAGATGCAGGCGGCGGTGAATACAAGTTAAACGGTATTCCGATTGTTATTGTGGTGCGTGGGGATGATTTTATCGTTGTCAAATATACGGGAAGCAGCGGTAAACCTGAAAATTTCAGTCTTGTTTCGATTGAAGCAGACATAGGTGAACTTGTTATGAATGAAATATCAAGACGTTCACGCATTTTTGAACAAATTTATATGGCGGGTCCGGTTTTTAAAAGCGCAAGTTACGGAACGCTTTCTTTTAATCAAGATCAGTCGTTTACATGGACGAACTATAAATTGCTTGTTCCGTCGGTAATAGCGCAGTCGGCAAAGAATAGAGGCACCGTTTCAATAAAGTATTTTACAGGGCGTGCTTTATCGGCGGCTTACGACGGAGTTTTGACGTTCAATTTTGACGGTATGTCAAAAGAAGTAAACTTTTTATATCGGCTTGATTCGGGCGGACTTCGTATGGAAGATGCAGCCGGTGTGAATGTAACAAACGGAATTATAAATGAGCGCGCGTTAAGTCCGCTTGTGCTGTTTTTTAACGCCGACCGCTGATTATGCTGAAATATCCTGAATGTCGAGTTTTGTAAGAGTTCGCCGCGCTTTCGGTGGTGTTCTTCGTTCGCTGCGCTCACTACCGAGTTTGCAATGCAAACTCGTCGGCTGCGGTTTTGCTGTCGGCAGAATTGATAAAAATATGCTTTGCGGGCGGCAGATAGAAATATTTTTTAATACAGGTTTTCGACAGGAAACTTTCAGCAGGCAGCAAGGTAAATAAAAACTGCAAAATCAAATCCATTCTGCCTGACGAGGATTTTATGGCATTTGTTCAATTTTCACAGGTTTCTCTTGCGTTCGGCGACAGGGATATTCTTAAAAATGTTTCGGTAAATCTGCAAACGGGTACAAAAGCGGCTTTAACCGGAGCGAACGGCGCGGGAAAATCAACCTTAATTAAAGTTATGGCGGGACTTGTAAAACCTGATTCAGGTTCTTTAGCTGTCGAAAAAAACACGCGTATTGCTTATCTTCCGCAGTCAGGGCTTACTCATTCCGGTTCTACTTTAATAGAAGAATGCGACCGCGCTTTTGATTTCGGCTATGAGCTTCAAAATGAAATCGACGGGATTGGCGAGCGGCTTAAAAGCAATCCGCCCAATACGGAAAATCTTCTTTTGCAGCAAGCCGAATTGATTGCCAAACTTGAAGAAAGCGGATGGCACAGGCGACGTGCACAAATGGAGGGCGTTCTTACGGGGCTTGGCTTTTTGCGGACGGATTTTGAAAGACGGACGGAAGAATTTTCAGGCGGATGGCAGATGAGAATTGCTCTTGCAAAATCGCTTATGCAAAATCCGGACATTCTTTTGCTTGACGAACCGACGAATTATCTTGATATAGAAGCGCGTACTTGGCTTGAACAGTTTTTGCTCAATTATAAAGGCGCATTTCTTCTTGTAAGCCATGACCGATATTTTCTTGACACGACGATAAATGAAGTGTTCGAGCTGTTCGGCGGCGAATTAAAGCGTTATCCGGGAAATTTTACGCATTATGAAAAAGTGCGCGCAACGGAACTTAAAACGCTTATTGCCGCCTATGAGCAGCAACAACAGGAAATACGACATCTTGAAGATTTTATACGCCGATTCGGAAGCAAAGCGACTAAGGCGGCTCAGGCGCAGGATAGACAAAAGCAGCTTGATAAAATCGTTCGCATTGAAATACCTGAACAGCTTAAAAAAATCCACTTCAGTTTTCCGCCTGCACCTCATTCCGGGCGTCTTGTATTGCGCCTAAACGGAATTACGAAATCTTACGGAAGCGGACAAAATGTCCTCAATAATCTGAATCTTGTTGTTGAAAACGGCGAGAGACTTGTTGTTGCGGGGCGTAACGGCGCAGGAAAATCTACACTTTTGCGGATAATAGCGGAGGTGGATAAAAATTATTCCGGCGAAGTAATTTTAGGTGCGGGCGTAAAAGCAGGATATTTTTCTCAAGACAGCGCGGAAACGATTTCCGGCAGCGCAACCGTTTTGGATTATGTAGAGTCGATTGCGCCGCTTGAACTTATCCCGAAAGTTCGCGATATGCTGGGCGCATTTTTATTTCGCGGGGACGACGTATTTAAAAGTCTTGACGTTTTAAGCGGCGGTGAAAAAAGCCGCGTTGCTCTTTTAACGCTTTTGTTGCGCGCAAATAATCTGTTGATTCTTGACGAGCCTACAAATCACCTTGATATGCACTCTAAAGATGTTTTGCTCGATGCTCTCAAATCTTTCGGCGGTACCGTGATTTTCGTAAGTCATGACAGAGGATTTATAGAAGAGCTTGCGACAAAAGTGCTTGAATTAAAAGACAGACGATACCGAGAATTTCCGGGTAATTACGGATATTACCTTGAGCGGCTTGAAGCGGAACAAAACGGAACCGTCGGGCACTTTTCTTTTACGAGCGGAAAAACAAATAACATACCGAATGACGACGCACTAAAGGAGAATGCGGAAAATATAAAATCTGCCGGCAAACTTTCTTGGGAAGAAAATAAGCGCATACAGGCGGAAAAACGCCGCGCCGAAAAGGAAGTTGCCCGCATAGAAGAAGAAATATCTTCATGCGAAAAACAAAAGCGCATTTTGGAGGAGCGTCTTGCGCAACCGGAGGTTTATTCCGACGGAGATGCCGCACAAAAAATTCAAAAAGAAATTTTATCTCTCTCTCACCGCCTTGAAAAGCTCAACACCGACTGGGAAACGGCAATGGAAGCCGCCGAAGAAAGCAATCAATAATCAAGATTGGGAAAGTACGTACGGGAAAGAAAAGGCGGAAGATTATTATTGGAATGGCAAAGGGGATGTCAGTATAAGTATTAATGAGAATTCGGTGAACTTTAGGTATGGAACAAAGCAAGAGAAATAGTATGAGAAAAGTAATTATAACAATTAGCTTACTTTTATTGACTTTTATTTTAGGAGCACAAGAAATGCCGCTGAGTAGCTATTATTTTTATGTAGCTGTCTATAGGGAAGATGTAAAATGGGTGCAAAAGCATCTTGAAGCGGGATATAATCCCAATAAATGTAGAGGGGAAGCAGGTTGGTATGATTCAAAACCATTAAAAGTTCTTGTAGAACAGTTAATAGGAGCTTATAAATCATATATAGAAGGTAGTGTAGTTATTTATCCTAGTATAGAAGTATTTAAGTTACTAACAAAATATGGAGTCAATGTAAATCAACTACCGTACGTATGGGATAGAATTCATAAATATGATAACGCTTATTTAAATAGAATTTTGAAATATGATAAAGATAAATTAACTGCAGAAAATACAAATAAAAAAGATGAGATACAAGATATTAATCGACTTCTTGAGGCTTTACTGGATGCAGGAGCAGATCCTAATACAGAGCCTATAGGACATTTTTTTCAAGATATGCTTCCTTATTATAAATGGGGAAATTCTCCAGAAGATCCGACAACTGTTTGGGAAAGAATGACAGGTTCCTATCAAGGTGATGTAAGTGCAACAAAAGCGGAAGCTGCACAATTTAGAATGCAGAGGAATGCAGAAGAAAAAAATAAAGCTATGGAGAGATACTATGAACATCACTAAAGTTTGTTTGATTTCCATATTGCTATTCTTTACAACAGGTTGTTCCATCTATCCATGGAAAACGATTAAGTTCATTAGTTATCCAGTAGAAAAATATGTAGAAATTAAAAGTTTTGATATAAATGAAAAAAATAATTTAGATGAAAATTGCCTAATGGAGAATGTATTTTTTTATTTTGTTACAAATGGAATTGAAGACACGATGTATACTACAAAATCTCCGTTTGCAATAAATTTTGTTTTTAGCTCTTTTGAAAAAAATACTGTTATTACAATAAATTCGATTATGATAAAATTTGATGGTAAAAAAGTAATGGCGGATGGAGAGACTTACCCGATTAAAGTTTTAATTGCGTACCCGGGTTATCCCAACCCCGAATTATACTTTGGACATTATGAAACAAATTATGTGTATGAACTTCAAAAAATAAATGAGATTTCGGTAACAGTTAATGTAACGATAAATAAAAACGGAATCGATATTACTAAAGATTTGAAGGCTAGCGCTATGAAAAAAGAAAAAAGGGGACTTTTTGCATGGAGATATTAGCAACAAAAGAATATCATGATACAAGGCTAGGTGGATTGGCTTTATCTATTTATTGGAAGCTTGTTTCCTGACGGGGAGAAAATCGTTTATGGCTATGATAGGGGCGGGCAGGTTGTAAGCGTTACGGGCGAGCATTACGGGACTGTGTTTAAGTATGTAACAAATATTTTATACGACCAATACGGGCAGCGCACGCGGATTGATTACGGCAACGGCACGTTCACTGAATATACGTATGACAAGGCGCGCCGCTGGCTTGATACAATCAAAACTGAAAACAAGTGGGGGCAAAACTTCCAGAATATAAGATACAGCTTCGACGCTGTAGGGAACGTGCTCGGCTATGAGAACGACTGCCTTGAT
>CAUUVZ010000021.1:0-34969 GCA_963548875.1 uncultured Treponema sp.
TTTCGTAATGCTGATAAGACAAATTACGATTTTAATTTCTCCCGAAATCGCCCTTCAAATGGGTTTCGTAATTTATTTTCCGGCAATATCCGTGTTTGTAACGGTTTTATTCAAAGAAAAAAACGAAAACCCGCTAAAAGAAATAATAAAAAGCAATATGCGCCCCGCTTTAATATTCTCGGCATACACGGCATCATTCGCCCTTATGCGCGATATATTGGGTTTCGGAACGATAAGTTTTTTCACCGCTTCGGGACTGTCCGAGAAAATTCTGTTTTCCACGGATAAAATTTCAATACTTACTTTTATCGCAACGATTCCGGGCGCAGTGATATTTACGGCACTAATCGTATATATATTCTCAAACATGGAAAACAGATTTAAAATTCTTGAAAAGGCAGGTGTAATAAATTGATTTTAACGGCGGTGTATTATGTTTTTATTGCTTCTGCAGTTCTTGTGTACGGAATAGGATTAAATACCGTTGCCGTTACGCTGGATTCCATGCGCGTAATATGTTTTTCCTTAGCGAAAATACTTTTTACGGTTCTGACTTCCGCAATTCTTACATGGCTAATAACAAAATATATTTTATCTCCGTTAAATGCAGCCGAACTTTATCCTTTACTGAGTTTAATCATACTTTTTTTGATTTTTATTTTTGTTGACTTCGCAATAAAAATAAAAAACAAAGGCAAAGAATTTGAATTTTCGGTTTCTTTTCTCATCGTAACTCTTACCGTAAATGAATGTATAACACTCATAAGTCTGATTATTGTAAGTCTATCGTGCATCGCTTCTTTTTTTGTTCTTTTGTACGTAATCCGTGCCGTAAGAAACAGACTGAACATTGCGGAAGGTTCCGCCGGATATAAAAATCTTAAAACAATTTTATTGCTTTCCATTGCGGTTATAATAATATCCATTGCGGCAGGGAATGTGTCTTGGCTTAACAATTATGCAATGCGTTAGCGAATCCTTTTATGCACTATTTTATAGACTTTATATGATTCAAGCTAAAAAAAATAAAAAAGAGTTTAAAATATGTCGGACTTATTATAGAATATGTAAAGGTGAGTTGTCATAAAATGGATCCTATCCACATTTGTTTTTGTTTAAAATCTTCTATGGTTTCACTAGGCAGCGAAGAAAATCTTGAAACTTCTTATAAGTCTCTTTATAGACGGCTTCCGAAGTTTCTAAAAGATAATCCTGCATTTAAGATGACTTTTTCATTTAACGGACTCACATTGGATTTTTTTCATAAAAAGCATCCCGAATTTCTTGCATTTTTGAAAGAGTGCATTGCAAACGGTCAAGTGGAACTTCTCGGAGGCGGTTGTTACGATCCGGCATTTCCTCTTTTATTTCCGAGAGACAGAACGGGACAGATTGAATTGCTTTCTTCCAAAATCCGGCAGAATACGGGAAAACGCCCGCGGGGGCTTTCGATATGCGCAAGTATATGGGACGCTTCTCTGGTGGGGGCGTTTTACACGTGCGCAATGGAATACATAATGCTTGATGAAAGTTTAATTCCGCCCGAAAAAACTAAATTCATACCGTTTGTTATGTCCGATAAAGGTAAGTCGATTTCAATAATTCCGTTTTACCGAGGAGAAAAACCTACCCCTGAAAACCCCGTCGGATTTTTGGAAAAACTTTCCGCAGCCGTAAAAAAAGACAAATCGAAATCCTCTCCGCATTCAAACGGAGCTCACGGAGCCGCATTTCAATTTTCGCATGAAGAATTTAAGGCTTTGCTCGATTCCGATGCCCTAAATATAATTAAAAATGAGATCTGCAAAGAAGAAAGCGGATATGTTATGTCCACTCCGTATAAATTTTTAAAATCCGATAATATGCGAACCCCCGTTTATATTCCTGCAAGAATGAGCTGCGATATTGAACAATGGGCAGTCCGTCCTTACGAGCAAGTGAGAATAGGCAGACATTATCCGCTTACGATTTACGATTTTTTTCAAGTATATCCGCAAAGTAAAGCTCTTTATGATCGTATGCTTTATGTCGGAATGCTTTTAAATCAAAGTCACGGAGATAAAATCAGGAAAAAAACCGCCAGAGAAAAACTTTGGGAAGCGCAAAACGGAGACGGTTTTATCTGCACTGTAAAAGGTGCTTTTGCAGGTACGGCATACCGACAGCTTGCATACAAAAATATTAACGAAGTCGAACGTATCTTGCGTGAATGCGGAGATTTTATGGAAAGCGTTTCGACTTTCGATTATAACGGAGACGGAATCAACGAATACGTATGCCGCCTAAATTCTTATTTTGCGTGTATAAATTTAATAGGCGGTGTTATTACGGAATTCGATTTAATGAAAAATTCCGGCAATTATGCGGATAATTTTACGCACATCGGAAAATTTGAAGGTTTCGATGACGATTATCAGCGCGGTTTTTTTGTAGACCATCTTTTTACCGAAAACGAGTTTGAAAATTATCTTGAAAACAAACCTTCGGGAAACGGGATATTTTCAAAAATGTTATACGCGGAAAAAAAGTTTTCCATTCCGCGTAAAGAAATTGTTCTTGAAGTTTCGGCATTATATAAAAACCGTCAAAAAATAAATTTAATAAAACGCTATCTCCTTGTGTCGGAAGGAATGATGGTGCAATACATATTGCGAAACGACAGCGATAGTCCTCTTTCCGCAGTGTTTGCGGTGGAATCAAGTTTTGCACAGATAAATTTCGACTCTTTAGGCTTTAACGCTTTCAAATTGGAAATAGTTTCCGACGGGCAAAAACGCGAAATAGATACGAAATCGTCTTCAAAATCGGTACATTCCGACGGAAAGCTCATGAATGTGGACGATTTTTTGTTGACGGATACCGATAACGGAATTTCATTCCTTTTTGAACCGAATGAAAGCTCGGGATTGGCATTCGTTCCAATCTTATTCAAGCGTCCCGAATATGTTTCCGGAGAGATTGTCGATGCGGGAATGACTTTTTCGGGAACCATTTTCTGGAAGTTGAACATCGAACCCGGAAAAGAAATCGAAAAAACAATCAATTTTTCGGTTTTTAACGAACATAAAAGAAAAAAAACTCGTAAAACAAATCACATCTGAATTAAATCCTTCCCGTATAAAAATTTAAATTTTAAACTCGTTGGGGACGTCTCAAAACTAACAATCTTTTGATACACCGCAAGACTCATTGTAAAATCGGAAAAAATAACGTATTCTACGAAAATGAAATACATATCGAAATCGGAAGACTTTAGGCAGACTTTGCTTGAGCGTTTTTTAAAATATGTTAGGGTATGGACTGAAAGTTCATCGGAAAAAGCGGATGCAGGTATTATACCGAGCGAAGAGCGCGAAAGAGATTTGGCATATATTCTTGCGGATGAAATGAAAGCAATCGGAATGAAAAACGTTCTGATTACGGATGAATGTTATACCTACGGTTTTCTGCCGACATCGGACGGTTTTGAAAACGTAAGTCCTTTTTGCTTGCTTGCGCATATTGATACCGTTGAAGAAGTTACGGGAAAAGATGTAAAACCTTGCGTTCATGAAAATTATGACGGCTCTCCGATTAAACTTAATTGCGGAGTCATACTTGACTCTAAGACCGACGTTTATCTTTCCGGTGCGGCAGCCGAGCACGATACCGTAATTACATCGGACGGAACTACTTTGCTAGGTGCGGACGATAAAGCCGGTGTTGCGGAAATTATGACCGCTCTCGGCTATCTTGCAAATCATCCAGAATTAAAACACGGTAAAATCGAAGTGATTTTTTCACCGGATGAAGAGACCGGACACGGAATGGATAAAGTTCCGCGTAATCTTATTTCATCGGAATTTGCATATACTGTTGACGGCGGTCATATCGGCGAGCTTGAAACGGAATGTTTTAATGCGTACGGAGCGGAAATCGTTTTTACCGGGAAATCCGCACATACGGGAGATGCCCGCAAAAACGGTCTTGTAAACGCCGCATACATCGCCTCACGCTTTGCGGAAAGTATTCCCGTTACTGAAAGACCTGAAACAACCGACGGATATGAAGGCTTTTTCGGGCTTATGGAGATTAAAGCGGATGTCGAAAGCGCACGAGTCTCTCTTATTATCAGGGATTTTACGGAGTCCGGAATGAAACGTCGACTCGCCCTTGTTACGGAACTTGCAAAAGCCGCGGCGGACAGTTTCGGGGGACGGACGGAAGTCAATCTAAAGGAACAGTATAAAAATATGCGGGAGGCTCTGGATAAAGTTCCGAATGTTATACGTTATCTTGAAAAAGCGTATACTAGTTCCGGAATCGATATTGTACGTAAGCCGATACGTGGCGGTACGGACGGCTCAAGACTTACGGAGATGGGTATCCCCACCCCCAATATTTTTACCGGAGGGCATAATTATCATTCGCGGAATGAATGGGCGTCGCTGTCTCAGATGTGTGCGGCTTCCGATGTTCTTATAAATCTTGCACTTATCGTTGCAAACTCATCCGGTGCGTAATCGTTTTATTCCGGTGAGCAGGCGGTTGTGTCAACCTTGTTTGCAAAGTTATGTTTCAAACTTGACACTATATATTGTTTACTTTTATATTAACCACTATGGAAAGTAAAAAGACCTCAAGTAATTTTTTTAAAAAACTTATCGAATCACTGTTTGGGTCAAGCGACGCGGATGCGGAAAAACGAAGACAGCTTAAACTTATAAATAAAAGATTTTCAAAATCTCGTTACAGTAAATTTTATAAGCGTTCCGGCAACGAAGCGCTTCCTGCTTTGGCAAAATTCATTTATGAAATATATAAAGTTATATATCCGGCTCAGACAATGTTTCAGGCGATGCAAAATCATAATATCCTGAAAAGACTTGTTATAGAATTTTCCGTTCCCGATGAACAGAAAAAACTTGAGGAACAGCTGACCGAAGAAAAAATTATTGAAATGAGCAAACAAATTCCGCTTGCAAACATAAAAGCTCACATAACGAAAATCTCCGCACAGTATTCCGATTTTTTTACATTGGAAAAAATTACCGCAATCGATAATCTTTACAAACAGATGACCGTTTTTAAAGATTTTTGCACATTCGACTTTTACTTTCTGCTGAAAAAATTCGATAAGTCCATACATGAAGGAGACTTTAATAATCCTCCGCATTTTGAAAAAGTAAATGCGGAATATATAAACGAAAATCTTAAAGATTTTATAACTATTGTAAATACGATTCCTCTCGATTCGGATTGGACTTCTTTATTTAAGATTTTAAGAGAATACAAAGGCGTAGAACCCGTAACGCTTGCTACATGGAAAAAGATCGTGTCGCGCTTACAGGCTTTGCAGGCTTCTCAAGCTTTTGAAATGATTCTTAAAATGAGTACGGAAAATCCTTTGCTCGTACTTGAAATTCCTACCGTAAGCGCAAATATTGTGGAGCCGTATCTTGACGGATTGCGCGATGCTGCGGAAAAAACCGTACGCAAGATGATGGAAGACGAGCGTAATTCAAAAGCAAACGATCTTACGGTGCAGTTGTTCGGTGAAATCGACACGCAGATATTGAAAAATTATACGGATGCGTTGGAATCTACATTTACACGCAAAGGTCTTAAAACTTATGTTTATGCACAACCGCTTAATTATTTGAAGCTCTTTTTGCTGGAAGTTATGAAAAGGGATATGCGTGAATATTACGATATTGTTGTTATACGCGGTCAATGGGAATCGCAAGCACTTACAACACCTTTTTCCGAAGGCTACAATCAGCTTCTTGCCGTCTCGGAGCAAATAACTGCATTCGATGCCACGGTTGCGGAAGACGGCGCAACCGGTTTAAAAATAAAGACACTTTTGCCTAAAACTGAACGAGACAGCGGTTCAAAAAATATAATAAACCGTCTCATAGATGAAGCGAATGAAACGGCATACGAATATGTTATTGAAAGCACAAAAAATATCGTTTCGATAGGAAAAATAATAAAAACTCTTATAGAGGATCAGACTAAGCAAAAACCTGAATTGATTACCAATTGGAAAGAACTTGATAAATACTCTGAGGTGCCGCTAAAAGATGCGGGACTTGCACTGTACAAAAAGATTTATCTTTTTACTACGCTTATAAAAACCTGTCTCAGTCAAGGAAATTCATGATAGGCATCCCTCTAATCACACCTGAGGGGGAATAAAACATTCCGCACACAAATAAAATCTAACGGAGCGGCGGATTTTAATCGTATTCGTCGCTCTTGTTTTTTGCTTGATTTTAGCGTTTTGAATTTATCCGGTTTGAAATTGCGCTTCCGATAAGCTGAATTGCTTCTACCATCACAAGAATTATGATGACGCATATAGCCATTATACCAGGTCTAAAACGCTGATAACCGTATCGTATTGCAAGATCTCCGAGTCCGCCGCCGCCTATCGCTCCCGCCATAGCCGAATATCCTATTAAATTGATTATCGTAAGCGTAACGCCGTCGACAAGAGAGGGTAGAGCTTCCGGTAAAAGAACTTTCAGTATTATTTGGATAGTACTTGAGCCCATTGCCCGTGCCGCTTGAATAACACCCGTATCGACTTCTTTTAATGCCGTTTCTATTATTCTTGCGACAAACGGAGCCGCCGCAATGGATAGCGGAACGATTGTAGCTGCAGTTCCTATGCTTGTACCGATTATAAGGCGGGATAAAGGAAACAATAAAATCATAAGTATGATAAATGGAAATGAGCGCAAAACGTTTACTATGCGGCTCAAAATCTGATAAAGCATTAGCTTGGGCTTTATTCCCGAAACGGGATCGCTTATGCAAAGCATTACTCCAAGCGGAAGCCCCAATATAAGACTGAATAAAACGGAAAAAAATACCATCATTCCGGTTTGTCCCGTAGCCGACAGTATAAGCATAAATATTTTATATGTTTCTTGTGTCATTTTGTTCCCGCCTTTTCCGATTCTACCCGGACTCCAAGCTCATTTAAATATGCAATAGCTTTTTCTACTTCCGTTTTGCTTCCGATAATATCCGTAATCAGCGTCCCAACTTTACATTCCGGAAGATGTTGTATTCCTCCGGCTCTTATATTTACTTCCACATCGAATTTCTTACAAATCCGGCTTATTGCAGGAACATCCGTAATACAATCTTCAAAACGTAGAATGTATTCACCGCCGCCGTCTGACCATCTGACAATGTTTCCGGCGGTTTTATCATTGCGGGCAATGTTTGCAATAAAATCTCTCGTTACGGGAGATTGCGGATTCATAAAAATCTCGCTAACGGAGCCGCTTTCAATTACTTGTCCTTCATTTAGAATTGCTACCAGTGAGCACGCATCACGTACGACTTCCATTTGATGCGTAATCATCACAACGGTAAGATTCATCTGTGCGCGGATTTTCCGTATAAGATCGAGAATCGATTTTGTGGTTTGAGGATCAAGCGCGCTGGTAGCTTCATCACAAAAAAGTATATCCGGTTTAGGTGCAAGAGCTCTGGCAATTGCTATGCGCTGTTTTTGCCCGCCTGAAAGCGTACTGATCGGAGAAGTTCCCCTGTCTGCAAGCCCTACCATCTCAAGCATTTCTTTTACTCTGGAAGCAATTTCCGATTTCGGCATTCCGCAGATTTCCAGCGGATATGCGATATTTTCCGCAGCGTTTCTGGAAGAGAATAAATTGAAATTTTGGAAAATCATTCCAATCTTGTGGCGGCGTATACGCAGTTCACGCTCGGGAAGATTATCGACGCGCTCTCCGTCGTAAAGCACAGAGCCTGAATCGGGATGTTCAAGAAGACTTACAAGCCTTACAAGACTTGATTTTCCGGCACCGCTTTTTCCGATAATTCCGTATATCTCATTTGACGGAATAGAAAGCGAAATATCTTTTACTGCAGTAACATACGATTCCCCTTTTGCTCCGGGATAACTTTTTACAAGATTTTTAAGTTCTATATTCATATTACCTGCCGTTATTTTGCCGTATAAGTCAATGTCTGCTTAAAACATTATCAACAAGATTTTTTAATTCCGTATTTACATTGCCGGAATTATCGCCGCTAATATCTTCTGAAATAGTAAAAACTCCGTCATCTCCTTGGATAATAACTTCCGGCGTAAGCAAAGGAACATTTACGGTATTTGAAGCAAAAGAAGTGAATGAAAACGGAGCGGAAGACTTGTCCGAGTCCAACGGTTCTACAGCGGAAAAATCATTGTTTTCACTATCTGCCGAGTCAATATAATCAAGCGTTTCAGGATTATCGGAATACTCTTCGGGTATAATTTCTTCTGTTTGTTCTTGATTAAGCGGCTGATCAAGATCTTGCCTTGTAAGAAACTCTATCGGCGCAACAACCAAAAAGTTATCGGAAACGGAATTATCCGTAATTTCATTTTCATTTTTATTAAGCTGTTCGGGCATACCGAATTTTGCTTCTTCCCGTAATTCGGAATCTTCAACGGCGGATTTTACTTTCGTTTCTTGCGCAAGATTTTCGGTATCTTCCTGCAAAAATTCTTCCGTACAGTCAATATTATGCTCAAGTGCCGCAGTATTTTCCGCTTTATTGTCGGAATCCGTATTTTCAGGCGCAATTTCTTCAAGATCTTCCGTTGTATCCGCGTTTTCCGGCACTTTAGAGTCTTCTACAAGTTCTACGTCTTCATGTAGTTTTTCATTTTCAAAGGATTCCGCATTATCTGTTTTTACATCGTTTTCATCTTCGAGCGTTTTTAGCGCATCCGCTTTATCGTCATTGCCGGTATTTTCTTCCGGTGAATCGGCACCGATTTCTTCCAATTCTTCAATATCTTCAACATCGTCGGCGTTTTCAAGCCCTTGCTCATCTTCCGTTTTCCCTGCATCCTCAAGCGGCTCGATTTCTTCAAGTTCTTCCACATCATCCGCATCTTCGACAGGTTCTACCTCATCCAATTCTTCCACATCGTCAAAATCTTCAACAGGTTCGGCATCTTCAAGTTCTTCCACGTCATCCGCACTTGAATTGGAAAAAGTTACGGTTTCCGCAGAAACGTCTTTTGCCGGAGCCGGAGCGGAATGCAAGTTCGCGCCTTGTAAAAGTTCTTCAAACATACGCCGGATTTCCGTCATGTCAATATCCGGCTTTATCGGCTGAACGGAATAGGCTTTACCGCCGGATAATGCGCTTATAATATCCGACCAGCTGCGCTCAAGCATCAAATCAAGTTCTTTGCCGTATTTTTTTCCGCGCGCGCCCAAACTTTTTTTTATTTTTGCGGAAAGACCGTCTTTTTGCGCTTCAAGCATTCCGGCAATCTGCTGCCTTTCCATATCTTTTTCAAAAAAATCGTTCAGGAGTTCAAACTGAAAGCGTTTAATCGTATTGCGTATTACCACATCGTCATCTTTTCTCAGACTGAAAATAATAAGTACTATGAGACAGGCGGTAATAAACGTACATATAAAAAGTAAAATGCGCACATAATGAGGCAGCGACAATATGTTTGCAGGATAAATCCCTGCCGCCGCCGCATATTTTCCTTTATAACTTGAAATGAGACTCCATGAAGAGTCGTCTTGAGAAGTCGCGCCGCCGGAATTTTTTAATGCTACAAGCTCATCGGGACCCGGCGATTTTTCACTCCAATTTTTTATTATGCTCGGAATGAGCATATTAGCTCCAATTTCGGGCAATCCGTAAATAAATCCGCCCAAAGAACCGTTATCCGAAGCCGCAAGCCTTATGTTTTCGTTGATTGCGATAAGTTTTTTTGTAACAAGATAAAGTTTAAAATCCAGCGGATTTACATAAAAAATTACGCTGAATGCGTTTTCTTCGCTTTTTAAGCGGTATGAAAATAGAATTCTTTGATCGATATCATCGAAAAATATTATGGGAGAAGAATCCTTATTATTTGAATTCTGCGCGGCATTTATAAGCGGATACGAAATCTCCGCTCTTCCCGATTGGGTTCTAAGCGAATTGTAATCCGCATAATTTTTTCTTTGACCGTCCGTACGCGAATCCGTCTTAAAATAGCTGTAATAAACTCTTCTGCCTTCCGAACCGATAATACGGATTCCGCTTAATGCCGGCACATTTTCCATAAGTTTATACACGGAAGCAATTGCGGAATCAGGGGTCGACTTTTCCGTAAATGCAAGGACTGCTGGATCAGCCATAAAGCCGCCGTCGGATTCTCCGAAATAAGAAAGCAGATTGTCAATATATTCGTTGCTGTAATCTGCAGTCGCATCAAGTCTTGCTCGGATTATCTTTAATTTTGCAGGCTCGTAAAAAGTCTTTTCTATAGAAGAAAACAGCCCGAAGGATGAGGCGATTGTTACGGCGGCAAACAGCACGGTCGTAATGATTAAACTTACAGCAATCTTTATTCCGGATTTCACGTAAACTCCAAAGCCAAGCCGGTGTTATATGATTTTTAATTAAACACCACTGTACAATAATAGCAGGATTTTAAAAAACAGTTAATACAAGTGCAGTACGATAACCGTGCTTTTAAATCTTTTAAATTATCGGCATAAAAAAATTTAAAGTTTGAGATTGAATACGGGCAAAATCATGCGAAATTCAAATATCTTTTTTAAATTCTCCGCCTAAAATATTGTGCTTTCCGTTTAATTTTACCTTGTAAAGATATTCATCCGCTTGTTTTATCATGTTCCTTATGTCTGAATGATTTTCCGCAAAGCCGTAAATATAACCGCCGCTGAATGAAAAATTTATTTCTTCACCGTCAACTTTCATATCTTTCATAAGCCGGCAACAATTTACCAAGCAAGACTCAAACGTACTTTCAGCCGTATATGGTTTTATCACAAGAAACTCATCTCCGCCGTAACGATAACAGCTGTCTCTGCTAAAACTTTCGGAAAGAATGTTTGCAAAACGGAACAAAACTTTGTCTCCCGTTTCATGTCCTCTCATATCGTTAAAACTCTTAAAATCGTCAACATCAGACATCATAAGAAATATTTTTTTGCCGGTGTAAATGTCAAAATCTCCGCGAAGAGAATATCTGTTGCGTATTCCGGTAAGAGCGTCATATTTTGAAATTACTTCAAGCTCTGAATTAAGCCTTTTTAGTCTTGAGGACTTTGATTCTGTTGCAATCCGGTAATTAAAACGTCCCATGCTTACAAATACGCATATACTCCATATCATAAGCGTATTGATACATAACTTCAGCTTTATTCCGTATTTTATACTGAGTAAAAATAAAAAAGATGTAAATGATGCGGAAATAAAAATTACTGCCGGAGCAGGGGAGAGTAAAAGCACTGCGGAAATAAACATTTCCACCCCGATAAACGGAAGAATTTGATCTCCACACGCATAATTTACAAGTCCAAGAAGAATTCCGAATACCGTATATGAAAGGCAGAACAGTGAAATCGTAATACCGGCAAATAAATGATTACGGATTTTTCTACAAATATAAATCAAAGAAAGAAGTATGATAAATATAAGCACAATAATAAAAGCAAAATAATAACGTTTCAGTGGAACCGATGAAATTGACTTCAGCATAATATTTGAATCGTCTTGAAGCACAATAATTATCGAAATAATCAAAGCTGCTATGGATGCAGCAAGCGAAAATTTTACATTATAATCATCAATATGACTGATAACTTCTTTCGGAATTCGGTGCGGAAATAAAAAAGTTTTCATTTTTTGAAGAATAAACAATTATTTTCCTCAAATATTATAAAATAATTAAACCTGTTATGAAATTTCAGTTTCAGGACAGGTTTATTTGTAAATTAAATTTTGAATCACAATGACCGTGATGCAATTATGATTGAAAGCGTTGTTGATATTATGCTGAATATCGCAGTAATTCCTCCTGACGCTCTGTTCCATTTAAACCAAGCCGAATTTGCTTCTACAAGAATTGTTGTTTCCGGCACTATCGGAGCATTTTTATCCAGTTTATTACCTTCCGCATCCGTAATTGTAACTTTGTTAAAGGAATTTTTTTCCGTATCGATTCCGCCTGCAAGGCCTGTATAATATCTCCATTTTCGGTCGGGGATATATGGAAAACGTCCCGGTTTTGCAACTGCGCCGGAAACAGTAACAAAAAACTGCTTAAAAGGACCACTAAGCGTATCTCCGTTCTGCACTGTTTCTTCATTATAGTAAGACGAATCATATAATATTTTATTTACATCAATGGGGATTTTTTCTTCGCCGCGTTGAATGTAACATTTTTCAAGATCGGATGACGGTGAAAAACTTGCCGCCTGCGAATGAATTAAAGACGAATAGTCCATATTATCGTGTATGCGGACGGTGAGTTTTGTTGCTCCTTCCAAAGTTTCCGAATTTACAATATCGACTCGTACAGCCCCTGCAATAAACATCGCCGGTGCAACATCTAAATAGCTCGGAACTGTAATTTCATCGTAGCATAAAAGTTCCGTATCATTGTCTATTGATTCTTTATTAAGCGGAAATTGTTTTCCGGTTTCTTTAAATCCTGTTACGCGGTACATGGAAATGCGGCTTGTATCGGCAAGTGTAACAAGTCCGCCCGCATATTTTTCTATCAGAGTTTTAAGATTTTCACCTTTAAGCAGTTCATATTCTCCGGGACGTTCTACTGCTCCGTAGATTGAAACTTTTCGCTCGATTCTGTTCAGCACGATTTTATCACCGGCTCTAAGATACGGATTTTGTGAAAAATCGCCGTCTCTGACAGCTTTAAATAAATCGCAGGTTTTTCGCTCTCCGGAAGATGAAATTATCGTAATATCTCTGGAAGATGAATATTTTGTTTTTAAAGGTTCTATAAATTCTGCAAGCCGGCTTAAAGCCCATGCCTTTTCCTCCGAAGCTTCTTTTACTTCTCCCGTAATGCTTACAAGAAAAACCGCAGGCGCAGTCAAAGAAAACTGCACACCGGAAAGCGGATAATTTTTATTTACAACTTGTTCAACCTGCGCTTTAAGCTGCGGATAAGTGAGACCGGCGCAGCTTATTACACCAAGATTTGCAACACGGATTTTATAAGATGTATCGACAGGTATGGAATATGTAACCGGCGAAGAACCGGCTAAAAAAGCAAGAGTGTAAACATCGCCTGCAGTAACGGGATAATTCGGAACGGACATTGCAAGCTGTGCATTTACCGCTATCTCTTTAGAAGGATCATCCTGCTTTTTTTCATTATCAGTTTTTTTTGTGTTATCAGTTATGGAAGTTTGAGAAAAAATCTTGCCTGTCAAAAAGACGAGCATAAAAATAGAAATAAAAATGACGCGAGCATTTGGATTTTTCATTCTTAAATGATAATAAATAATCAGCCTAATTTCAATAAGCCGCCTTTCCACGCTCCCGTACCGAATGAGCCGTTTTATTCAAAACTTCTAAATAGCCCGAATGTATCGTTTCTCTTAAATCCCGTTATTCCGTCCGCCTTTCGGTTTTACCGAGTTGCCCGCAGGCACCGCCGATTTTTCGTCCTCGATGTTTGCGTAAAGTTACGTTCAGCCCGGAAGCTTCAAGCATTTTTAGAAAATACGAGGATTCTTTTGCCGACGGCTCCTTAAACGGAAGATTATCTACGGGGTTCCACGGAATAAGATTGATATTTACATCAAGCCCTTCGGAAAATTCAATAATATTTTCCGCGCTTTCTCGTCCCGTGTTCACTCCCGAAAGTAAAGCCGCTTCAAGCGTTACACGTTTTCCCGTTTTGCCGGAATAATAAGCGATTGCTTTTTTTAATTCGGGGAGCGGATTTGTTTTATTTACCGGCATAAGAGAATTCCTCAATTCTTCATCGGCTGTTGTAAGGGAAACTGCAAGTCTTATTGACGGAATCATATCCGCAAGCTCATAAATTCCTGCGATTATTCCCGATGTCGAAAGCGTTATCCGCCTTCCTGAAAGATTTCTTCCGTTTTTATGCGTAAGAATTTCTACGGATTTTTTAATCGCCGCTAAATTGAGCATAGGTTCTCCCATGCCCATAAAAACTATATTATCCAACTTTCCGGCAATTTTTTCGAGGAATAGAAATTCTTCTACGATTTCCGCGGCAGTAAGATTGCGAGCAAGTCCCAGTTGACCCGTTCTGCAAAATGCGCATTTCATAGGACAGCCTGCCTGACACGATACGCACGCCGTTTTTCTGCCTTCTTTGTCGGTTAAAAGAACTGTTTCAACTGCAAGCCCGTCATGCAGGCTTATTTGAAGTTTTATTGTGCCGTCGGTATCTTTCAGGATTTCCGAAACCGTCGAGGAGCGGAGCAGGGCGGTTTCTTTCAGCTCTTCTCTTATGCTTTTTGAAATATTTGTCATAAGATCGAAACTTTCAACTCCGCTGCCTACCCACTTAAATATCTGCAAGCCGCGGAATTTTTCAAGAAAACCCAATCGCTCCGAGATTTCTTCCGGAAGCAGCCCCGTAAGGATAATTTTATCCATTGTTTTACCGGTTTAGAATAAAGGTCTGTTATTCCTGATTTTATCCAGAAGCTCATTTACCGCAGGGCTGCGTAATCCCTGCTTTTGGAATGCTTCCAGACACTCTGCGGCTTTTTGTTTTAGCCCTAGTTTTATGTAGCAGTCCGCAAGATCGATATACAATCTGAAATTTTTGGGATCGTTTTTTATTAAACTTCCAAGCCTATCGGCAGCTTCTCCATATTTTCCTTCGCCCTTACAGATTAAAGCAAGTCCCAAAGCCGCATATATATCAAAATCAATATCCAAAGCGCGGTTGTAATAATTGGAAGCCGTTTGATAGTCTCCGGTATTGCGGTACGCGTCTCCGATACGCGTTAAAATCACTTTATTTTTAGGATCCATATCAAGAATCCTGTTCCAATATTCTATCGAGCGGTATTGCTGAGACATTCCTCTGTAACAATCCGCAAGTCCGAAAAGCGCATAAAAATTGTTTTCGTCCAATGCGAGTGCTTTTTCAAAATATTGAACGCCGCTGTCGAATGTCTTGAGCTTTCTATGACAGTTTCCGATGGAAGTAAGAATTCTTATATCTACATTTTCCGTGTTAAGCTCATACATTTTTGTCCAATAGAAAAGAGCGTCTTTGTATTCTTTAAAATCATAGTGAAGATGCCCGAGACCTATCAGAGCATAGGCATTATTATTTTCCATTTCGAGAACTTTAAGATACAAGGACTTGGATTTTTTAAAGTCATGGATTTTTCTGTAGGCATCCGCAACACGTGTTAAAACCGTTATGTTCCTATCATCATGAATAAGATATTGCTCCCAAATATCAATGGCTTTGTGATATAAGTTCATCGCCTTGTAACAGTCCGCAAGCCCGAAAAGCGCATAATTGTTTCCGGGATGATAGGTAAGGCATTCGTTGTAAAATCTTATAGCTTCTTTAAAATTGTCTTGTTTACGCTCGGAATCTCCGAGTCCTACGAGCGCGTAATTATTGTTTTCTTCAAGCTCAAGTATTTTTGAAAACGCTTCTTTTGCACCGGGAATGTCGTTTTCTTTTAAAAGCTGATAACCTCTTTTGGAAAGTTCCGCAATTTTTGAATTAAGTTCATCCAATTCATTGGCTTTATCTGCAACATTTTCTTCGGGATTGAGAGATGGTTGAAATTCCTCCGTGGGGAGTTCCATATCGTCTTTCATTTTTCATTTCTCCTTTATTTTTAATTTAAGTATTTTATTTTTATATTTTTAATTTGTAAGCATCGTAGATACGGCTTTCGCCATGTTTTCGTAAATAGAATCCGCCTTATTTTTGTTGTTGGCAAGAATATACTGCTTTAGAGCCTTTACGCTTTCATTTTTCTTCATGTATGCGTCTCCCACGCGCGTCAGACCGTCCGAGTAACCCGTCGCTGTAAAAATTCTGCGGGCTTGCTCAATATCGCCGTTGTTGAATAAAATATTGCCTTTTCTGTTAAGTATGACTTTCTGCTGTGAGGTTAGAGACTTTATCGGCTCGTCCGTTACTTTTATGAAACCTTGTGAACCTTGTTTTTTATTTATCTCGTCCGTTATTGCCATTCAAGCGGATGCATCCTTTTCAATCTATGCAATTCTATATTACGGAAATAATAATATCATATTAAAGACAAAAGTCAACTGTTAAATATTATGTTATTTGTCCGTTATAAGTTGAATAATATCATTAGTCAAGGAGATTGCGAAAATCAACCGTTTTTGACACTCGTCATATATGCCGTCTCACTCCGTCAAAGCGCACCTTATACAGAAAAAGACCTTGCGCAGGTGCTGTTTCGCCGGCTTTTTTTCGGTCTTTTTCGGCAAGAATTTTTTGCATCGAATCGATAGGGGCGCCTTTTCTATCTAATCCTATTAAAGTTCCGGTAATTGTTCTTACCATATTCCACAAAAAAGCGTTTGCTTCTATTTCGAAGACTACAAGCGGATTAGCACCGGGAAAAGACGAATATTTAAAAAAGCGCGCGTGTTCGATATATCTGAACATCGAAAGACTTTCATCTCCGCTTGCGCAAAACGATGTGCAGTCCGTTTCACCTTTTAAACAAGCGCACATGGAATTCAGTTTTTTGATATCCGGAATATACGGGACGCACCAAGAATATCTGCATTGAAAAGCATCGGCGTATCCTTTGGGACTTATAAAATATCGGTAAATGCGGCTTGTTGCGCTTGTCCGTGCGCTGAAAGTTTCCGGAACTTCAACGGAATCCGTTATGCGTATGTCATGCGGAAGAAAAGAGTTTAAAGCGCGTATATAATTTTTTACGGGGATTGAATCTATCGGCGAAAAAAAATTGGCGGCTTGTGCGAGCGCATGAACTCCGCTATCCGTGCGTCCGGATCCGTATACGACAATATTTCGATTATGCAAGCGCGATAAAGCAATTTCCAATTCTTCCTGTACGGTGCGTACCCGATTTTTTATTTCCGCATGATCTTGCCGCTGCCAGCCGCAAAAATCCGTTCCGTCATAGGAAATCGTAAGTAAAATATTCCGCACGTAAAGCTCTAAATATCGTCGTCTCGTACTTCTTTTGAAAGAAGATCGTAAAGTTCGCGAGCCTTTTCCAACAGCGGTCCGGGTTTGTTTTTGGAAGATTTACCGAGTCCGAAGATGCGTGCAATTGAAGTCTTGGCTTCGCTTAATTTTTTTAAACGCAGCTGAGCGTCTTCTCTTTGTCCGTATTTATATTCCAAAAGTCCGCATAAATAAATAACGCCGTCCCAACCGTAGTTTTTATCCATATCGGGACCGAAATTATTCAATGTGGAACTTTTTTCAATCATTTTAGTTTCGTTATAAATCGCTTGCTGATAAAAAAACAAAGCTTTGTTGTAAAATACTTTAGATAAATAGTCAAAATTATGCTCGGGGACGATAGAATTCAAGTCCCGTGTAAGCCACGCAAGTCTTAGCGAAAGAAAAGCGGATTTCATTGTCGGAAGATAATTTGGATTTATTTCGGCATAAGACAGGAGCGCAAGATAATACATTGCAACTCCGTCGTAGAGAGTGCGTTCTTTTTTTAAATTAAAGTGCGGAAAAACGGTATCGACTTTCTTTTTGCGCTCATCCCGTTTGAAAAAAAGTTTATCCGCGCTGTCTTTATCTTTCATATCTTTAAAATCGCTCCATAAAAATGCCGTATAGCAATTAGGGCAGGCACCGATTTCATAAATCAGCGGATAAATGCGTCCGAAGCGCGCGGAAGGTTCGAAAGTTCTATGCAAATCGTCGGATAAGCCTCCTGCAATCATGCGTCCGTTTCCGCTTAACATAACTTCTTTTTCAAACTGTTTTTTGCATACGGGACAGGTACATTTTTCTTTAGACCAATACGATATTGCCGCCTTTTTTTTATCGGACTGTTTTTTTACACCGCTAACCATTATTTCTCCCATAAAAAATTTTGCAAAGTCGATTTTGAATTTAAAAAGTCGAAATTCAATATGTATATTATCGACTGCAAAAATATCTTTTCTACAACTTTATCGGTAATTTTAATGTTAAGTACTATAAAATCAATATGCGCCTTATACTTCGATTACTACAAAAGCGACTGCATATTCTTTTTCATGAGAAAGAGATACGAAGACCTTACATGTTCCGCATTTTTCTCTTAATAAACTTTCCGCGCTGCTGCCGAAACAAAATTCGGGTTTGCCGGATTTATCGTTTTCTATCCATACGTCTTTTAAAGAAAAACCGGTGATGCCGGTTCCGAGAGCTTTTGAAAACGCTTCTTTTGCAGCAAACCTTACTGCAAGATGCCGGCTCTTTGCAGCCAATGTTCCGCCCAAATGAAGTTCTTTTTCATTAAAAAAACGCTCCGTCAATTCCGGCGCATTAGCCCATTTTTCAAAACGGCGTACGTCGACAATATCCGTTCCTATTCCGAAAATCATAATCCTTCTTCCGGTTCTTCGGAAATAAGTTTTCCGCCTATTTCTATAGAAGCCGTTTCCGAAGATTTTTTTATAATCTTTATGCCGGTCGTGAGCGTAAAAGAAATAGGAAGTTCATAAATGCCTGCTTCGGAAATATCCGTACAGTCAACGGAAACGCAGGCGGCAGGAAGAACATAGTTTTCAACTATCGGAGTAGGTCCCGATATAGTAAAAGAAGCAGCCTCCGGTTCCTTTACTATGTGCAATCCGTCTTTCAAATTAAGCGGAACAATTTTTATATCTGAAAACGTTTTATCCATAGGAAGCGGCTCAATATCAACGGAAACATTAAAGTCCGATTCAGGATAAACATGGACAACCGGAACAATATTATCCAGCTTTAAAGTTGTGCTGAAATCCGTTGCGGCACCTTTTACATTCACTTTGGCGGTATACACCTGCTTTAATCCCTTTATAACGGAAGATGCGCCCACAACTTTTACCGTAGAAGGTGTAACGGTGATTGCATTTATTGCGTATCCGTGCTTAACCTCACCCGAAACCGCAGGCTTTACATCGATATATGCCGTAATTTTTTCGTCCAGTTTGACGGATATGTTTTCCGGTTTTACGATAACTTCAAGCGGGTCGATAAGCATAATATCCGGTGTCAACGTAATATCTACAGGCACGGAATATTGACCGGGTTCCGAAAAATAATCCAAATTTATGGAAGCTTTTATCTTTGACGATGAAATTGCAGCCGCATTCTCCGTCTTTGTCCTTACGAAAACTTTTACAAAATGCGGAACATCGTTTATATTCGTCATCACACCGTTTGCCGTTACCGTAAGCGGAATGCTTATACTGTGTTTATCCAATATCGTAATTCTATGGAATACATATATCGACATTGCAAGGACGACACAGATGACCTTTGCAATCATATTTTCGCTTAATTTTTCAATCAACTTTTTTATGTTCATCGATCGTATCCTCCACATTGTTGGCATCCGGGGTAATTTCAAGCAGATTTTCAAGGATTTTCGTAAGCTCGTTTATGGAAAGGTCATAATGAAGTTTTGAATCATAGGCGAGACTGATTGCACCCGTTTCTTCGGACACTACGAGAATTACCGCATCGGAGACTTCCGAAAGACCTAGCGCGGCACGATGTCTTGTTCCGAAAGTCTTTTTTATGTCGTACTGCTCGCTCAAGGGCAAAAAACATCCTGCCGCAAGCAGCTTTCCGCCTTGAATAAAACACGCTCCGTCGTGTAAGGGCGTATCCATTCCGAATATCGTTACAAGCAGACTTGAAGTAAGGTCTGCATTAAGCCGCGTTCCTGTCTGCATTACGTCGTCAAGTTTTGTATGACGCAAAAAAACTGCAAGCATACCTCTCTTTTGTTTGGAAAGCATATCCGCAGCAATCAATACGGAATCCACATAAGAGTGCTTTGAACGGCTGCCGAACGCAAACCATTGATTCTGTCCGAGCCGCAAAAACAGCTTTCGTATTTCCGGCTGGAATACTATGGCAAATCCTACAATAAGGACGGGAGCGGCAAGATTTAAAAGCCATAAAAGCGTATCCAGATTCAAAAGAATGGCAAGCGCATAGGATAAAAGGACTATAACGGCGGCTTTTATAATTTGTATTCCGTTGGTTTTTACAAGAATTCCGTATGCTTTATAAAGAATAAACGCAAGAATTCCTACATCAATAATTGGTCTAAGTATATTGTAAAATGAAAGGAGACTTTCTGCAGACTTCAAATCGATTTCCTTGCAGCCGACAATATTTTTATCCTAAGTCGGCACCGTCGTAAATATACCGCAAGACTTTTAAGCTATCAACAGTTTCTTTAACATCGTGAACCCGTAAAATTCTTGCACCTTGCATTACGGAAATCACCCCTGCAGAAAGCGTTCCCGAAAGTCTGTCCGCAATATCCCGTCCGGTAATTTGTCCGATACAGCTTTTGCGCGAAAGTCCCATGAGAACCGAATATTTTCCTCCGCAAAGCTCTCCGCATCTGCGTATCAGCTCCGCATTTCCTTTAAGAGCTTTGCCGAAACCTATTCCCGGATCGATTATGATTTTATGTTTTTCAATACCGTTTTTTTCCGCAAAATCCGCCCGCGCCGACAAATACGCATCGACTTCGGAAAAAATATCCGAATATTCCGTATCTTTTTGCATTGTAGACGGTAATCCGCGTTTATGCATAAGTATTATCGGGATTTTCGTTTCCGCTGCAAAGCTCGTAAGATTTTCATCATCTTCAAGCGCGGAAATATCGTTCAATATGTCGGCACCGGCTTCAAACGCCGCTTTCATGACGGAGAATTTTCTCGTATCGACGGAAATCGGAATGTCCGAAATCGCTCTTACGGATTCTACAAGCGGAACCACCCTACGCAATTCTTCATCTTCGTCGACATAAGCACTCCCCGGTCTACTTGACTCACCGCCTATATCGATAATATCCGCCCCTTCTTCAATAAGTTGTTCAGCTCTCTCAAATCCGCCTCTGCTCGTATCCCAAAAAGAATCCGGTGTCGCGTTTACAATTCCCATAACGAATGCGTTAAGTTCCGTAGTTATTACTCTATTTCTTAAAGGAAGTTCAATCATTTTATTTTTCACCTTACAATTTTCAACGCATTTCAGAAATCTTACTTTCCTAAAATATTCAACGCAGCTTTTCTTAAATCTTCCGCCGTCATGGAAGCTTGTTCGAGCACTTGCTCGCGGCTCCCTTGCGAATAAAATTTTTCTGGAAAAGCCTTTATGCAAAATTTCCCGATTCCGTCGGAAGCGCATACCGAGGCGAGATATTCCGATACGCCGCCGGTTATTATCCCGTCTTCTACGAATACGACGGCTTCGTAACTGCGCGCGATATTTATAAAATATTCTTCATCAACGGGTTTTATAAAACGGATTGAATATATATCCGCATAAATATTTTCCATTAAAAGCGCGCGTGCGGCAGTCAACACTTCATGATACATTCCGCCCGTCGTAACAAAAAGAACGCCGTGTTTTTTAGCGGTTTCATCGTCAATGGAAAGGGAAGGGGCAAAATATTCCGCTTTTACAAGAATACCTTTTCCGCTTTCCGCCCTAGCAGAAAAACATTCATTGTCGCTGGGACACGACGCTTTGGGATAACGTATAACGACCGCAGACAAAGCGCATTCATCGGAGCACGCATATTCAAGACAGCGTTTAAGATCGGAGGCGGAGGCAGGTGAAAGAATTTTTACCCCCGGTATGGGGCGGAAAAGCGCAATATCGAAAAGCCCTTGGTGCGTCTCTCCGTCTCCGGGAACGGCACCGGCGCGGTCGAGAACAAAAACCGCATGAAGCTTTTGCAAAGCTATATCGTGAATCAACTGGTCTACGGCTCTCTGCATGAATGTAGAATAAATGCACACGACTGGAAGAATGCCGCCAGCCGCAAGTCCGCCTGCAAACGTAACGGCGTGTTCTTCTGCAATGCCGACATCAAAAAAACGCTCCGGGTAATGACGTGAAAATGCGTCAAGTCCCGTTCCTTTTGTCATAGCAGCCGTAATGCATGAAATTTCATGTTTTTTTTCCGCAATCTCCATAAGAGAATCGCTGAACGCTTCCGTAAAACTCAGCTTGTCGAAGCGTTCCATAGTTCCGTCGCTTATGTTGAACGGACCGATTCCGTGGAAGCGTTCCGGATGGTCTTCTGCGGGACTGTAACCTCTGCCTTTTTTGGTAACGATATGCACAACTACGGGACGGTTCATATTCTTTACCCTGCCCAGTATCGTTTCAAGCTCGCGTTCGTCGTGTCCGTTTAAAGGACCGACATATTCAAATCCCAAATCGGCAAAAAGATTGTTTGAAAGCAGAAGACCTTTTAAACCGCGCTTAAAACGGAATACGAATTTAGTCAAAAAAGAATTTAAAAGCGGTATGCGTCCGATTACAAAATCTATTGCGCGCCTTATTGACTGGTAAGACGAGGTCATTGTAAGACGACTTAAATAGCTCGATATTGCGCCGGTGTTTTGATCGATGGACATCTGATTATCGTTTACGATAACAATGAGATTTTTTGCAAGCTGCCCGGCGTTTGACAACGCTTCAAAAGCAAGTCCGCCTGTAAGCGCGCCGTCTCCTATGACCGCAACAACTTTTCCGCCGGTTTTACGCATATCCCATGCAGTTAAAAGTCCCAATGCGGCGGATATTGAAGTGGATGCGTGTCCCGCATCAAAAAAATCGTGCTCACTTTCGGCTTTTTTGGTAAAGCCTGAAAGTCCTCCGAATTTCCTGACGGAATAAAAATAACCGTATCTTCCGGTCAAAAGTTTATGTGTATAACATTGGTGGCTTACGTCCCATATTACGGCATCATGAGGACTTTCAAAAACACGGTGAAGGGCAATAGTAAGTTCTACAACACCCAGATTGCTTGCAAGATGTCCGCCGTTACGGCTGACCGTCTCGATTATGACTTTACGGATTTCCGACGCCAAATCTTTCATTGCGCTTTGAGGTAGCTTTTTTAAGTCTGCAGGAGAATGAATGCCGGAAAGTATCGTAATGACTCCAAAATAGTTTTTTTAAGAAAATACAAAAAAGACCGCGCAGTTACAAACTTTCGCGGTCTTACCTGACACAAAACGGACAAAGATTTTACTTTGCCTTATGACGGTTTCTCCTAAGCATCTTTTTTCGCTTATGTGTCGCCATCTTCTGGCGTTTCCTTTTCTTTCCACAAGGCACGATGGGACTCCTTCACCTAAAATATGCGGCATTATCACAAAATAAGATGATTCCGTCAAGCACTTTCATTTTGCTGTAATCATTTTGCAAAACCGATACTCATCCGCATGAATAAATGCCTTAAATCTCGCTTACGCTGCGGCAATTCTCCACAACGGAAAACCGCCGCCAGAGTTTCAGCCGGTTACGGCTTACATTTTTATATTTACGGAAAGACCTGCGCTCAGGTGATTCGTTCTAATATTCCATGCGCCGTTTAATCCGAACTGTACGATTGCGGCATTTATTCCGACACCTCCGAAAAGTTGAGGAGATATGTTTGCAAAGTCAAAACCCTTGTCAACGGAAAATTTGCTGCCGTTTTTCTCTATCGGAAGCGTTGTCGGGACACTTCCAACGGTTCCTGTTGCATATATATTGTAATCCCACTCGCATTCCGTATGAACGGAAGAAAGCATCGCTTTAAATCCCGCATAAGGTGTAAAAACAAGAAGCCGTTTTGAAACTTGAACTTCCGCAAAGAGAGTATGAGTATTTATCTTTGCATCTATACTGCTGTTTGCATAAGCCGTTCCGTTAAGACTTTGACTTGAAATGGTATAAGTCCCGCTTTTGGAAAAATTGCAATCGAGAGCGACTTGGCTGCGTGTAAAAATATATCCGCCGCCGACGGAAACTTTCGGTATAAAAAGATTTCCCTCATAAACCGCATATCTAAAATCGGCTCCTACCGTAAGCATATCAATGTCGGCATCGAAATCGCCGGCGTGAACGTCTTTTATCATTCCCGGCACGGTAGAAAAGATAAAAAAGCCCGCATCGAACGGAAGAAAGATGCCTCCGATTCTCGCAGTTGCGGCAAGTGCGGGGAATGGAACGGTCTTAGGCACATTGAACCGTTGCTCGATATCAAGGCCCGTTCCGACGGATGCCGAATCCATTATATCCGACAGAGCCGCTAAAGCATCGGTTGCAAACGATGAATCGGTAAACGTCATCGCCGTAGAAATGCCTGCCGAAAAATGAGCCGGTATGCTCGGAAAAAGTTTTCCGATGTATGCGTCGGGCTGTGCACCAAGCATGGACGCACTCTCGTAAGCAAGCTCTCCAGTCCGGCTCATACCGTTTTTAAAAGCGGAATCCAGAGCCTCTCTGCGCTCGTCTTTTGTGGAAGCCGCAACAAAAGTTAAATCGGCAACCATAAATATCAGCATTGCCGCAAAAACGTAAAAACCTTTTTTCATTTAAATCCTCCGTAAGATAGATTCCGTTTAGCCCGATACGACGAGCCGAACCTCATAAATATTTGTTTTATTTAATCGCCGTTTGAGCCAGACAGTACTGAGAGAGAGTTTCGATGTCAATAGGACGGACAGGCAGCGCATGGAACTCAGTTTTTGCCTAAGACCGTCAATAAATGCAGAGGATCCATAAGGCAATCGAACATAATATGAGACATAGGAGTTTTCTTGGAATGTTTATTTTTATAGACTCCGGCAAGATTCAATGCAAGTTTTCGTGACATATTCATATTTTTTTTGAATAGTTTTATTTTGTGCCCTGAAATAATCTTCCCTGTAGCGTACATCAAGCAGCCAATGCATAGTTTCGACTCCCCATTCCATTCTTGCATGGTGAAGCAGGTCGTTTGCAGTTAATTCTTTGCTGGATTATATATCGCATTTCAAGGTAACCTGTTCAGAAACGGAAGTTTCCGAACAGGTTTAATGATGCCATTCCTCCGTAACCTTCCCCTTACACTCAAAATGCGTTTTTATCGCTCCTATACACTTGAGTCCCGGCCATTGCCTGCCTCCGGGCATCCATGAGACCTCATTCATCGTGAATATGAAAGACATAACGGGTTTACCGTCCGCTGCAATTTTGCCGTGGGGCAAAATTGCTTAAAAATACTGTCCGCCGTCCTCCAATGAATGGAAGGTTTAAGGCTTGCCTTAGAAAATATTTGCTTTGAGTTTATAAAACTCGAAATTTAAGGTAACAAGTCTTTAGGATTGAAAACACGGAACACAATGCTTTGAAAATTGTTTTCCGTGTAGGCAAGACTGCATAAACTTGACAATGCGTAAATCATACTTTACGTTTTTGACGAAACGTAAAGTATGATTTACGGGAGATTTTAGGAAATGAAAAAGACAAATGCAATGAGAATCCTTGACGGTTTGAAAATCAAATATGAGGTCAAGTCTTACGATGACGACGGTGAGCATTATCTTGAATACGGTGCTGCGGAGCGGCTTTCCGAAAAGCTGGGTCTTGATGCTAAATCCGTTTTTAAGACGATAGTTATGCGAACGGATTCAAAAGAAATATGCGTATTCTGCCAAAGTGCCGCTCACCGCATAAATCTAAAAAAAGCCAGAACCCTTTGCCAAGCTGCAGATTTGGCTCCCGTAAAACCCGAAGATCTGCTTAATCTTACGGGTTACGTTCGCGGCGGATGCTCTCCGATAGGAATGCGCAAAAAATACCGGACATTTGTAGATAAAACCGCTCTCGATAACGACAGAATCTGTATTTCCGCCGGAGTCAGAGGGGAGCAAATAATCCTTGCGCCTTTAGACCTCATAAAAGTTACCGAAGCACAAGTTGCCGATTTGATATTGGAAGAATAAGCTCAATACGTTGACCGAGGGAACAGTTCCCAATAAAATACCGCTATGATTTCAAAACGAATGGAAAATCTGCATCCCTACGTACCGGGTGAGCAGCCTCATGACAGAACTTACATAAAATTAAATGCAAACGAAAATCCGTATCCTCCGGCACCGGAAGTTTGCAAAGCACTTACGGATTTTATACGCTCGTCTCCCATGAGACTTGCGCTTTATCCCGATCCCGATTCAAACGAGCTTAAAAATGCCATAGCGGATATGCTTAACGATACGGGAGGCGTTTTATGCCGTACATATACGGACGGCGCAAAATGCATTCCGGCAGAGCAAGATAAAATTCCTTTTACGGTAACTCCCGATATGATTTATGCGGGTAACGGAAGCGACGAGGTTCTTTCGTTTTTATTTTATGCTTTTTTCGATTGCGAAACTCCTCTTGTCATGCCGGAGCATACTTACAGTTTTTATCCCGTTTATTCCGCATTTTACGGAATTAAAACACGTAAAATCGCTCTGAAAAACGATTGGTCGCTCGATATCGGCGCAATTTTGCAAAATGCAGCCGAAAATAATTCTCCCGTAATATTTGCAAATCCGAATGCGCCTACGGGTCTTGCGCTTACGAGAAAAGAAGTTCGCGATATGCTTTTAGCGGCTCCCGAAAACCGTATATTTGCGGTAGATGAGGCTTATGCGGATTTCGGCGGCGAATCGTGTATTCCTTTGTTAGCGGAGTTTAAGAATCTTGTAATTGTACGCACATTCAGTAAGAGTTTTTCCGCAGCCGGAATGCGCTTGGGATATATCGTTACCTCTCCGGAGCTTATCCGCGCGGTAACTACCGTAAAAAACTCGGTGAACCATTTTCCGGTCGATGTTCTGGCACAAACTGCAGGAATTGCGGCGTGTAAATGCACTCCTTATTATGCGGAATGCGCAAAATCGATTGCAAAAGAGCGCGACGACTTTCTGGAATTCTTAAAAACAAACAGATGGAATGTAATACATTCCGTAACCAATTTTATCTTCGCCTCTCATCCGTTCATGAAAGGCGAAGACGTTTACCGCAATATAAAAGCACAAGGAATTTTAGTGCGCCATTTTAATACCGCCGGAATAGAAAATTACGTGCGCATTACTGTAGGGACTTCGGAACAAATGCAGCTGCTAAAAAAAATAATCGTGCAAATGAATTAAAACGTTTATGCGCTTTTTCTTACGGGTTTGTAAAAACTCATAAAACACATTGTCTGGATGCCCGTTAAAAAATCAGGATTCCGCCCGTTTTATAATTCCTCCGCCGATTATTACTCCGTCATCGTAAAGCACTGCAGATTGTCCCGGCGCAACTGCTCTCTGCGGATAATCGAACGTAATTCGTAAAGTTTCCGCGCTTAGACCGTCGCCGTAATAGACAGGTTCAACGAGACAGGGGACGGGCTTGGAAGCTAGGCGGATTTTTACCTGTGCACGGAAAGGCTTATCGGGTATTATGCCGCCGGGCCATACAAAATCCTCTGCGGTAAGCGACTTTGAATTTAATCCTGAGTTTTCCGAAAGCACTACAAGGTTATGTGCGGCATCTATGGAATGAACATACAGCGGACGCGAGGAACTTACACCGAGTCCTCTGCGCTGTCCTACGGTATAGTGTTCTATGCCGCGATGTTTTCCCAATACTTTTCCGTCCAAATCTATTATATCGCCTTCGGCAGACGGATTATCGGAAAAAAGTAAGTCGTAATATTCTTCCGCAATAAAATCTTGACTTTCTTTGCGTGCCGCAGCTGCAAGATTCAACTTTTCCGCAAGCGCAAAAACTTCGCTTTTAGATGATTTTGCAAGGGGAAAACGAACTTTTTCAAGTACGGAAGACGGTATTCCGTACAAAAAATACGTCTGGTCTTTTGCAATATCCGCAGCACCCGCAATCATGCACGGTCTGCTATCGGAGTTCCATAATCCTTCAGCCGGACGGACGATTCTCGCATAATGTCCGGTACAAAAAAAATCGAAATCTATGCCGGATGCGTTTATTCCTTCAAGAAATGCTCCGAATTTTACAGTACGATTGCACATTATACACGGATTGGGAGTTCTGCCCGAGCGGTATTCTTTTTTGAAATATTCGAGGACATTGTTTTTATACTCTTTTTTGACATCTATTACGTGGTATTCGATTCCGTATTCTTCGCAAAAAAGCCGGCATTCTTCGATGTTCGTAAGCTCCGAAGGACCGTAGCAAGCAGCTCTAAGAGTCTTTCCGTCTTTCAACTCCGGCATAAGTCCGTCCCAGAGCGACATGGTAACACCTATTACTTTGCAGCCTCTTTGCCGTAAAAGCAATGCGGTAAGCGTAGAATCGACACCGCCGGACATTCCGACTGCAACAGTTTCACCTTTTTCCGGTAATCTTTCATCAAAAACTTTCATTGTACGAAGTATATAAAAAGGGATTGGTCAAGGCAATGACGGCTTTAATTTTTAGGAAAATCGGGTATTCCATCCGTAAAGCCGTTATTTTTTTACGAGTGTCATGGGGTCGATAAGTTTTCCGTTTTTAAAAATGGTAAAATGCAAGTGCGGACCAGTAGAATATCCCGTAGAGCCTACAAGCCCTATCCGGGTTCCTTGACTTACGTGCTGTCCTTTTCCTGCAAGAATTTTTGACAAATGTCCGTACAGGGTTTGATATCCGTTCGAATGTTTTACGATTATGTAATTTCCGAAAACATTGGAATATCCTACACAGGAAACCGTCCCGCTTGCTGCAGAAACCACAGGAGTTCCTGTAGGACAGGCAAGGTCGACCCCAGTATGAAAAGATTTTGCGCCGGTAAAAGGATCCGCTCTGTATCCGTAAGGCGATGAGATTCTGTAGCGTGAAAAAATAGGAATCTTAAATAATGTTCCCAACGCCTGCTGGAGTTTTTGCGAATCGAGTTTTGCACCGGGAATAAAAATCTGCTGTCCGGCGGTAAGAGTGTCGCTGTCAAGCTCGTTTACATCCAAGAGTTCTTCTATGCTTACATCAAATTTTACGGAAAGAGAAGCAAGACTGTTGCCTTTTTGAACGGTATAAATCAATCCATCTATTGAAGGGATTTTTAATTTTTGTCCCGCACTAAGTTGCCGGACATTATCGATATCGTTTACTGCGATTAGCGTGGAAATATTTTTTAGTCCGAATTTCTTTGTGATTCCGCTTATCGTGTCTCCGTTTCGCACCTTGTAAGCGGAAAACGTAACAGGCTGCGTAAAACTTGCGGAAGAAACATAAGCACCGGTCAAAGTTCCGTCATCGGAATATTCTCCGACTTCGTCCAATGCAAACGATTGCATAACTTTATTCAATATTTCAAACTCGTCTTTGTCTGTAGGAGAAAGTTTTATCCGCCCGGTGTGATTATTGAAATACGATACAAGAATAAAACTTGCCGAGAATGTAACAAATAATGCACACATAAGTGCGGAAATTTTTACAACTACAAAAACATTCTTTTGGATAATCGAAACCGCTCTTCCCGCAGCCGCAAGAAAATCTCTAACGGAATAAGATTTTTCTCTCGTATTTATTATATTCGTTTTTCTCTTGTACGAAGTAAACGTGTTGCTGCGAAAAGTATGTCTTGAGTCGACGTTAAAATTGAAATAATTATTGTGCTTAAAAAAAGCGGTAAAATGTTCTGCAGCACTACTAAGCAGTCCTAAACGACGGCTATTGTTAAATCCTACGTAACTTATTACTTCCATATCGATTATATCGACATAACAACAAAGGCATATTAGAATAATCACAGTATAAACCGGACTCTCTTTAAAGCGTAAGATTTTTTGAACGGTCCGTTTAAGGGACTAATAAAGTGACATCCGAACGGAAAGATAATTTTCTATTGCTGCTTATTATCGGAGCTGCAGCCGGACTGCTGATAAAACTTTTTGCAGTCGATATTCTGCGTATTTCCGGGAAATCTATGGAACCGTCCATTTCCGACGGTTCTTTTGCATTTGTTAACAAACTTGCTTACGGAATTGCCGTTCCGTTTAAGGGAGTGTTTTTAATTCAATGGTCGGAACCGCAAAAAGGAGACGCAATAATTTATCTGCATAACGATAAAATAGTTGTAAAACGCTGCGCCGCAGTTGCGGGCGAACATCTGGATTTTTTAAGCGAACAAGAGTATAGTCTGGCGGTAAATGGAAATAAAATCCCGCTGACAGAATCTCAATATGAAGGTTTAAAGCCTTTTTCAATAGTTCCTGCAGGTTACGTACTTGCGCTCGGCGACAATCTTTCGCAATCTATTGACTCACGAGACTACGGTTTTATTTCCGTCAAAAACATAACGGGAAAGATTATCGGAAAATAAACGCAAGATGAACGGATTTTTTAAAAAACCTGCTTTAATAACAATTCTCTCTTTCGGTGCTTTGTTTTTTGTATATGTTTTTACAAGATATGCAAGACTTGCATTTACACCGCAGGTACAAATTACTCCGTCGTCTCCCGTTATCGAGCGCGGTTCCATCGCGGATAGAGCAGGTAAGCCGCTTGCCGTACAGACGAATTTTTATCATGTCGGAGTTACTCCGCGCTTAATAAAAAATATCGATGCTTTTGTAAAAGACACCGCAGACATTCTTGAAATGACTGAAGCCGATGAAAAAAATATTATAACGGGCGCAGACAATTCAAGTTTCGTTTACTTAAAAAAAAAGATTGACCACAACACGTATCTGGAATTAAAAAAAGTTACGGACGGTAAAAATTATAATTTCGTAAATTACGATAGAATTCCCGGTCGCGTATATCCTGAAAACGCACTTGCTTCCCAACTTATCGGCTACATGGGCGATGACGGCAAAGGTCTTGCGGGAATCGAATATTCAATGCAGGATATTTTGGAACCGGTATTCAAGAATGACGGTTCTTCCGCCGAGCAGGGAAAAAGCGTTTACCTTACGATAGATGCGAACCTTCAATATAAATTGGAAGATATTGCGCGGAATGCGATGGCAGCCACTCAGGCAGAAAGTATGATTCTTGTTGCAGCGAACGCCAATACCGGTGAAATTCTTTCGTATATAAGTCTACCTTCTGCAAATCTTAACGAATACGGATCCGCTTCAATTCAACAGGTAATAGACCGTCCTGCCATGTCGGCTTATGAGCCGGGCTCCGTATTTAAAATATTTACGGTTGCACTTGCTTACGATGCGGGACTTATTCATGCAGGCGATAGTTTTTACTGCAATGGAATGTATGAACACAGATTCCGGGGGGCGGAAACGGTAAGAATAAAATGTCTCGGCACTCACGGCTGGTTGACCGCCCGCGACGCGCTTAAATATTCGTGTAATTCGGTATTGGGACAGATAAGCGATAAGATGACGGATACGGACTTTGTGGCGGGTATAAGAGAGCTGGGATTCGGCAAACGCACCGGCATAGAGCTTCCGAGCGAAACTGCGGGTTCCGTCAAAGATGTAAACAGCAAGTTGTGGTCGGGGCGTTCCAAACCTACAATTGCGATAGGACAGGAGATAAGCGTTTCAGCCCTTCAAATGGTACAAGCCGCTTCCGCCATAGCTCATAAAGGCGTGCCGGTAAAGCCTACCGTAATCAAAAAAATCACAAATAAAGACGGAAGCGTTTACTTTGAACACGAACCTGTATACATGGATCGCGTATTAAAAGAATCTACCGCAGATTATGTTTTAAGCTGTATGGAAACAACCGCAACTTCAGGCACCGGCTCCCGAGCGCATATAAACGATATTGCCATAGGAGTGAAAACCGGAACGGCTCAAATGGCGGATAAAGAAAACGGCGGTTACAGTACTACCGATTTTATCTCCAACTGTATTGCAATATTTCCCATCGATAAGCCTGAAATTATTTTGTACATTGTCATAGAAAAAGCTAAAGGCGAAACTTATGCGGGACGTATCGTAGCTCCCGTCATAAAAGAGACAGCAGATGCTATAATCGATCATTTGGGTATGAGCAGGGGAGACGCCGCATCGCTTGAACACAGCGGAAGAATCAGCATAAAAGCACAAAAACCGATTACACTGGGGGCAAAGTTGCCGAATTTTACGGGAATGTCCAAACGGGAGCTTTTACCGCTTTTTTCAAGAACGGACATTCATGTAAAAATCAACGGTTCCGGTTGGGTAACATCTCAAAGTCCCGCGCCGGGAACACCCGTAACGGAGAATATGACCATTGAACTTAATTTGGAATAAAAATATCCGTTTGTTTAAAGAACGTTTTCCGCAGCTGGCTGAAATATTTAAAACACATATTGAGCGTTTCAATTCTCTTGCGGGAACGGAAAGAGAGCTTGAACTTCATAAGTTTTGGGCGGTAAGTAAGGCTAAAAACGGAATGCCTACGGTAACAGAGAATTCGATTCGTATTCACTCTGCGTATAATCCGGTGCGGGAAGCCGAAAGTTTTATCAATGCACATAAAAACGAATGCGAAAAATCGGAAGTCATTTTATTTTTGGGATTCGGGTTGGGATATTCCGTTATTGAAGCGGCAAGGAAAAATCCCGACAAAGAATTTATTATTACGGAAAGCCGCGCCGAATATTTTTTTGCTTCTCTTTTATTTCTCGACTGGCAGGAAGTTTTTTCCATTCCGAATATCATTACTGCAATTTCATGTACTCCGGAACAGTTTATGGCGATTATAAATCGGCATGAAGTTTCAAAAACTGTTATTCTAACTCAAAAAGCATATACAGCGCATGATGCCGAATATTTTTCGATTTTAGAAAAACTTATCAGCCGCTCCATAAAAAAAGAAGAAATCAATAAAGCCACTCTCAACCGGTTCGGAAAATTATGGGAGCATAATATACGAAAAAATATAGAAACGGTGCGTAAGCTCGGCGGTGTTGAAGATTACAGAGATTTTTACAAGGGGCGTTCGTTCATGCTTGTTGCGGCGGGACCTTCTTTACAAGAACTTTTACCGGAGCTTAAAGAATTAAAAAAAAGACTTATTACGGTTTGCGCAGATACCGCACTCAGGGCTTGTCTTGACTCGGGCGTTGAACCGGATTTTATCGTTCTGACGGATCCTCAGTATTGGGCGTACCGGCACATTGCGGGTCTTGCCGCACCTTCAAGCGTTCTTATAACGCAGGCGGCTGTTTATCCTGCCGTATTTAGATTTATATGCCGCAAAATAATCACCGCTTACTCAATGCTTCCCGTTTGCCCGGAATTTACGGATGAATTAAAAGAAAAAGGTGATTTAGGTGCCGGAGGTTCCGTTTCAAGTGCTGCATGGAACTTTGCATTTATTGCCGGAGCAAGTGCGGTTTATACTGCCGGATTGGATTTATCTTATCCTGCCAATATGACACATATTAGAGGCAGTACTTTTGAGCAAAATGCACATATTTCATCGGTAAGATTATTTCCGGCAGAAACGATTGGAATGCCCGCGCTGTTCGGGGGAAATATTAGAAGCGGCAAAGATTATTGCGGCAGGGAAGTGAGCACCGATTCACGTATGCAGATGTTTGCCTGGTGGTTTGAAAGCCGTATTACCGCTTGTCCCGGCTTAAAAACGTATTCTTTGTCGGATAAATCTCTTGCAATACCGGGAATTACCGCTATCGGTATTGAAAAAGCATTGCAGCTGCCCGTAATTCGGTAAGCTTTGAAGAGAACGAACTTTTTGACTCGCGGCGTATTGCGCCGCTAAAAAAATACGAAAATTTTGCCGAAAATCAAAAGGCAGCTTATTTCTTTTTATGTTTTGGAGATTTTTTATGAAAAATAAAACAATCGGAATATTGGTAATATTGTTTGCAGCCGGAGCATTTTCTTATGCGGACGTATTTTTTTCGGGGTTCGCCGGCGCAAAATTTGATCTTTCTTCAGATAAAACATCTTCAGGCTTTGATCCTCGCTTAAATATGCAATCTTTTTTTTCAGGACAATTAAGTCTTTCCGAAAATATAATCTTTCACGGAGAATTTTCGCTTCAAACGGCAGATTTAATCGAAAATTCGGTATTCAAATCAACTCCTGCAAACTTCCAGATTGACGAAATATCGTTGATATTCAGACAGCCTATGTTGAATGCGGTAAATTATTTAAGCGCGTTTATGGGAACTTACGAACCTATCGGTTCGGATATTTTTTTACGAAGATATTTCGGAATTCAGCCGATTGCGTCTCATCTTACGGAAAGTTGGCTGGGACTTGCAGGCTCTATAATCTATCCGGTTATAGGGGCGGGCGGGGCAAATGTTACGAAATTTTCAGCCCACCCGATTGCGACCGGTATATATGCGTATGTGAATCACGAACTTTCGGAAAGTTATGTTTTTAATGCGGATGCGCGCTTTGCGTGCGTATACCGCTTTTTTGCATTCGATTTTGCGGGCGGAGTAGGCATTCCAATCAATTCGGAAAAACATCCCGATTTATTTGTTGCCGTTGATACCGTTTACGGCAGAGCGGGCGTAAATATGCTTGTCGGAAACAGTTATACCGCATCTCTTTTTATCCAATCCGGAATTTCCAATATCCCGTTTAGAAAAGAAGACGAAGCTTTTGAATTCGATACGCAAAAAGCATATATGTTGGTAGAACCCAGATTTAAAATGAAAAGGTTCCAGATGAATATATCGGCATTCAGTTTACCTAAAGATACCGTTGAAAAGATGATTTTTATAAACGACACATTAGGCGGAAATATAGAAATATTCACCGATAATCTTTACCTCAAAAATAAAATATTTATTTTTGGAATAAACGGAGCCCTTACATTTCCTGACAAAACTTTTATGGACTTAAAAAATATCAATTCGTTGTTCGACGAATACACGATTGTAACTGCTCCGTATTTTGCAACAAGATTTTATAACGGAGACATTCATGCAATGCTGCAAATCTGTGTTACCGACATAATCGAAGAGAAAATATATTCCGCGTTCAAACTCAATGTAGGTTACAAAACACAGTTTTAATTTTGACTTTGGGAGAAGTGGGCAAAATAATATTGTCTTTAGATGTGTTAAAGATGGATTGATTTAAATAAATACAGGTGAAAAACTCATCTTCACGCAAAATCGCCCTATTAACATATGCGTTTTACATAACTGCAACTGTTTTCGATAATTCATGTTTTCTTAACAACTGTAGTTATTAAAAGTCTTATTTTTTT
>CAUUVZ010000022.1:0-33969 GCA_963548875.1 uncultured Treponema sp.
GACAATCAATGGCAAGCGAAAGAGAAAATCAAAGGAAGTTATGCAAAAAGTTTTGCTCGCGGCGAAGTCAAAATCATTTCTGCAGTAAAAATCAAGTAGAAAATCGTCGTTGAGAAGTCAACAAATCAAAGAGGCCTGAATATGTCGAAACAGAAAAAGGTTGAAGAAGATGAGCTTAAAAATTATGCCCAACATTTTGACGGCAATATAGCGCACACGCTTCTTAAAACGCTCAGAAAATCAACACGGGATAAGCCTGCAATCATTGCCGGTGCAACGGGGGCTATTGTTACCGTTTTGGGAAAATTGCTTTCCGCATGGGAAAATCCTGCAACTCCGGCTCCTTTAAAAGCACTTGCTATCGGTGCAATCGGCTACATAATTCTACCGGTAGACCTTATTCCTGATGTACTCCCCGTTGTCGGTTATACGGATGACCTTGCAAGTGCGGGCGGCTTAGTTGCAGGCATCACAAAATACTGTAATTTTAGTCTCGCCGAATTGGATAAAGAAATTGACGCAGAGAATGGTCTACTGCTAAATGATGCCAATGTATCCGATGATGAGCTTGATGCCGCCTTTGAAGCCGAGATGGAAGATGACGGCGAATAAATCGCCTGCTCTTTGCAGGTAAAATCAAGCAGTTGGGATACTTAAGGAGAATTTTTGAATTGTAATAATATGTAAAATCAAATAATATCGTATTAAAATAGACGTACGCTCAATCCGTTTGCGCTGTTTTAAGACAATATTAGACGGACGGCTTGCTATAGCTTGCAGCTTGTCTCGGAGGTAATAAGAATAATGAAAAAGATATTTTTAGCAATTTGCATATTATTTCTTTCAAGTTTGAGTATTTATGCTGATTTACCCAAATTTGAAGGAGGCACGGTCATTTCCTTAAATGATTACTCTCAAAAATTTAAAGACAATATAATTCTCGTAAATTATTCAGGTTTGAATGAAATTGATATTGAATTTAGTATTTTCAAAGATTCAAAATGGATAAGTATTGGGAAAATTACAAGTTGCCCATTCGGTAATGAGGTTCGTCTCACGACAAAAGAAAAATTCAAGAATATAAACTTTGTCGCATATAAGGTTTCATTACCGAATGATAAGAAAATATTTACAGAAGTTCGTCATCATGATTTAAGATTTTTTATACTGGAAAGTTCGAATACTTGTTTTGGGAAAGCAACTGATTTTTCAAACATAAAAGAATCTCCTTCGAATGGAATCTATAAATTCGACACAACAGAACAGCGCAGAGATTATGAAGATGAGATTCGGGTACAAAACGCACCAAAAAGTATAATAATGTTCAAATCTCCTGAATATGGAACATGGGATGTTTATGCTACAATTTCAGGTAATAATGTAGATACTGATTATCATGACGACATCGATGATTATTCCCCCTATTGGATAATTCAAATAGTTGAAGAGCATAAGTACTATATAATTTCTGCATTTTCAAAAAGAGATGATTTGAATTTCAGCTTTCAAAAAACCGATTTTATAGAAGACACAAATAATGAAACTCAAAGTGAAGAAGCAAAATTAGAGAAAATAAAAAAATTATATGAAAAAGGCATTATCGATGAAAATGAATATAAAGCTGCAAGATTAAAAGCCTTAGGCTTATAACAATATCCCTGCCCTTTCCGCGCCCCTTGTGCTAAAAATTACCGCCCAGCGTAAAACCGTATGTTTCATGTCCGGGATAGACGAGGGTGTCGGGCGGAAGTGTTTTTGAGAGAATGGAAAGACTTTGCATCATTTCGGCATCATTTCCGCCCGGAAGGTCTGTGCGTCCCCAAGAATGATAGAATACCGTGTCGCCTGAAATAAGAGTTTTTTCCGCCGCATTGTAAATACACACGGAGCCGGGCGTATGTCCCGGCGAATGAATTACTTTCCACTCTTTTAGACTATTTAAAAGCGGCATATCGTTTTTTTCTTCTGCCGCAAAGACTTTATCCAAAGTTTCTCCGCCGGAAATCAATATATCCGCATCAGGCAAATTTTCTATCGATTCGTAAAGATATGAAAGTCCCATGCTGTCAAAAACCGCACCTTGAACCGCGCGTGCTTGACTTCCGCACATGGGAGCATCTTTTTTATGAACGGCAATTTTGCAATTCGGAAAACGGTCTTTTAAAATGCGCGTTCCTGTAATGTGATCAAAATGACCATGAGTGAGTAAAAATCCGCACGGCTCAAGACGGTTTTTGTCTAAATAAGACAGAATTGCCGTTTCGTCGTGCGAAAACTTACAGGCAGCAGGATCTATTACAAGAACCTTACTGCCGGTAAGAGGCACAATCCAAGTGTTTACTTGAAGAATGCCTGACGGAACAGGAGTGAGCCTCACACC
This sequence comes from uncultured Treponema sp., assembly GCA_963548875.1. Classification (GTDB taxonomy): domain Bacteria; phylum Spirochaetota; class Spirochaetia; order Treponematales; family Treponemataceae; genus Treponema_D. The sequence goes on from CAUUVZ010000022.1 coordinate 2,381, forward strand.
AAATACCCGCTGTCTTTAGAATCTCCTGCCGAATTATCAGATTGCGTTGCAGCACTCACAGAGAAAACCTGTCCGCCGTTTGAAGTATTATCTTCAGCTCCTGAATAATCACTTCCGTTTTCCGCATCGGGATTTGAATCTATTGAATCCTGTTCTGCATCATCGGCACCGGAGCCGAAACCGGCTTCTTTTTGACGAGAAAAACTTGCCGCGAGCTTTCGTCCGCGGTATTCGTAACCGTTTATTGCGTTTATAGCCTTATCCGCATCTTCTGCAAAAAGCTGTACGAATGAATAATTTGCAAGTACACGGATTCCGCCGATTCTGTCGCGCTCAATGCCTGCAACACTTATTAAAAGTCCTACAAGGTCGCGCGCAAATACTCTGCGGTTACGTCCTATGCTTATAAAAATTGTAGCTGCTAAGGCAGGATCAATTTCCGTGTGCGGGCGCGGCGTTCTTCCTTCCAATGAGGAGAAATTATTGCCGCTTGTATCGCGGCGTTCGGAAGAAACTTTCTGCACATTCTCTCTAAAATCACGCTGCTTAAAATCTTTTTTGGGAAATTTACCGGAGCTGCGGTAACGTTTTTGTGCTTCTTTTGCAAGATAAGCAGCAACATACATTCTAAGAGTGAATGGAACATTTTTTTTGTAAGCTTTTTTAATCTGATTAAGAGTATCAGGATTTTCCTGCGATTTTACCTTATCGACTGCATCTTTCAACATTTCTGCAAGCACATCAAAATCAATTTCAAAACTACGATTTTTATACATAAAAACTCCTTGCTTAGAACAAAATCCGCCAAATCAAAATTCTTGCGGCAGAGTTTGTAAATTAATCCGCGTAAAAAGTCCCGTTCCGGCTTTTTCAAAACCTTGTTTTTCCAATAAATTCAAGGCGGATTCGGGAAGAATCATAAACGCGGTTAAAATTGATTCTATTTTTAAGTCTTTTAAGGACTGCACGAGCATGGAGACAAGTTCCGTGCCTATACCGAGTCCTCTGTATTTTTCGGAAACATAAAATCCGGTCAAAGTAAATATCCGCTCGATTTCGTCCGAAACGGGAGCCGCCGTTATAAAGCCGGCAAATTCTCCCGATAAACTGCGGCATATAAAGCCGATGTTATCCGCACCGCAATGCGAAAAATGCCGTTCCCAAAGTCTAAGAGCAGCTTTGTTTATTTGTACCGGAAAATTTCCGTCCGTACAATTTTCCTCTGCGTGTAAAAAAATTTTTGAGATTTCACTAAAGCCGGATTCATCATATTCGCTGAAAATAAAATCATCATGCAGCAGATCGCCGTTTTCTTCCGGTTCCAGATCCAGCTGTTCCAATCCCCAAATTTCACGCAAAGAGTTGTACCAGCTGCCGATAAAACGCTGCATCGATTTATTTTTATAAAGATGCCAAAGTTTTTCGACCTGAGGGAACTCTTTCAACACATTTTTAAAACTTTTAAACACCCCCCTTCCCGAATGCAGGACGCGCCGAAGTTCTTCTTTTGCAATCGGAGTGCGAAGTTTATCTGCAAACTCCGTACGAAGCGCAAAGCCCGCCGCCGAATCCCATTCCGGTAAACTGTAATATCTTTCTTCGTCGGAAATAATTCCGTCCGCCCTTACGAGAGCTTTTTTTTCCGCGTCGATTAAAAAACGCTCTTCTTGGTTTTCCAGCGCGTTTAAAATATCTGCAAAAAGACTTTCGGTCAGCGGAAATACCATAATTATTTTTCCAAATCCGCCCTTACGTTTACGATGCGGCTTATAAGTCCGTAAGATACGGCTTCGTCCGCGCTGAGCCAGTAATCGCGTTCCGTATCTTCCGATACTTGTTCCGCCGACTTGCCTGTCTGCTCTGCAATTATTTTGTTTATTGCCGCACGTGTTTTTTCGATTTCTTTTGCGTGAATTTCAATATCGGTTGCAACACCTTTCATTCCGCTTGACGGCTGGTGAATGAGATAGCGGCTGTTCGGAAGTCCGACACGGTTTTTGCTTTCTACTGCGAGAAGAATCAGTGCCGCTGCACTTGCAATCAATCCCATTCCGATTAACACTACAGGTGCTTTGATAAAGCGTATCATATCGAAAATTGCAAATCCCGCATCAACATCTCCTCCGGGAGAATCGATATACATATAAATTGTCTTTTTTTCGTCGTCCGATTCAAGCAAAAGAAGCTGCTTTACAATTTTATCCGCAAGGTCTTTGTTTACTTCTCCGGAAAGAATAATTTGTCTTGTTTTTAAGAACTTCTCCATTAGCGGATCAGCTCCTTCGGATGCCTTTTTGTCTTTGTCTTCAGAAAGAATTTCAGCCATTCTCTGTTCCTTTTGTAATAATTATTGTAAAACCCGCAAATCATATAAAGTTCGAGGTTTCCTTTATAATACTGAAACGGCACGGTATTTTCAATTATTGTGCCGATGCTTACGAAATCGGAAATAAGATTGCCTTATTTTGCTTTGCAATAATTACAATGAGTTTTCCCCGTCAGAACCAACATTCATCCGGCATAAAAAAACTTAATTCCGTGTCTTATAAAAGAGAAGCCAGCCTGAGTGCGTATTTTTTTACGGCATTTCGACCTGAACTTGTCGCACTGTACAACGTAACAGGTTTGCGATTTACAAAAAGTTTTTCCACCGTTAGATAGCCGGCGTTTTCCAATTTTTTGCAATGCGCGGTCAGGTTTCCGTCGGTTGCATGAACCATATCGCGCAAAACGGTAAATTCAATCTTTTCGCAGCCTATCAGTACGGACATAACCGCAAGCCTTAAGCGCGAGGACAGCTGTTCGTCGAGTAAGCGATGGTCAAAAGAATCCGCACAAAAATTATTGCCGCTCATACCGGCTCTTCTTTTTTCGCATGATAAGTAAGCCTGCAAAAGCGGGAACGGATAAAAGTACGAATGTTGCGGCACTTATGATAAGAGGGTCAATGTGCAGTTCCACAAGAAAACGACAAGATTATTTCCGCCGCTTCCTGCACTACAAACTGTCTTGCTCCTATGGCAAAAGCTCTTAATGATTACGCTCCGATTCAGAGCGGAATTATGTCTACAATTCATGCTTACACCGGTGATCAGATGATTCTTGACGGACCGCAGCGCAAAGGTGATCTTCGCCGCTCACGCGCAGGTGCACAGAACATCGTTCCGAACTCGACGGGTGCTGCTAAGGCAATCGGACTTGTAATTCCTGAACTGAACGGAAAACTTATCGGTTCTGCACAGCGTGTTCCGGTTCCGACAGGGTCAACTACAATTCTTACAGCTGTTGTAAAGGGCAAGGATGTAACAAAAGAAGGAATTAATGCTGCGATGAAAGCTGCCGGTTCCGAATCTTTCGGTTATACGGAAGATGAAATTGTTTCTTCCGATGTAATCGGAATGCGCTTCGGCTCTTTGTTTGATTCCACTCAGACAATGGTTTCAAAAATCGGCGATGATTTGTATCAGGTTCAGGTTGTATCTTGGTATGACAACGAGAATTCCTACACATCACAGATGGTTAGAACGATTAAATTCTTTGCCGAACTCGGCTAATCCGCGGTTTTAGCAGACCGAATAAAAGGCATCCCGTAATGGGGTGCCTTTTGCGTTTTAAGAAGATTTTTATGAACTCATTGTGCCTCTTGCCATAACTGTGCATAATATCCCTTCTTTGCCGAAAGTTCCCGATGCGTACCTTTTTCAATAAGGATTCCTTTTCTGAAAACGAGAATTTGATCCGCGTTTTGTATCGTCTGTAAATGATGCGCAATAATCAACACAGTTCTGTTTTTTGCAAGTTCCGTAACCGCCTCCTGTATTAACGCTTCGTTTACCGGATCGACATTGCTGGTCATCTCGTCGAGAATCAAAATCGGAGCGTCTTTTAAAAAGGAGCGCGCGATGGAAATCCGCTGCCGCTGTCCGCCCGATAACAGCGCGCCGTTCTCCCCGATATGCGTTTCGTACCCGTCGGGCAGGCTCATAATAAAATCGTGAATACGCGCTTTTTTGCAGGATTCGATAATCGCTTCTTTTGAGGCGCCTTTTTTACCGACGCGGATATTTTCTTCAATGCTCGTATCAAAAAGCTGCACATTTTGCATGACAATACTGATGCGGTTCAGTAATTCGTCGTAGGGAATATCTCGAATGTCCGTACCGCCTAAACGAATACAGCCGCGTTCAACTTCATAAAACCGGAGGAGCAAGTGCGTGACAGTCGTCTTGCCGCTTCCCGATTCACCTGCAAGAGCCGTCATTGTTTTTTCGCCGAGCGTAAAATCGATATGCTCCAATTTGAAGTCATCATCTTGATACGAAAAACCGACATCCGTAAACGTAATGTCATTGCGCTCCGGTACCGTGCCGCCGCTCTTATCTGCAATCACCGCGCCGTAGAGGATTTTCCCCAGCCGCCGGTAAGAATCGCTTGCGGAAACGAAGTACATATAGTGCGTTTCCATCTGTGCGAACGGCTTATAAAATTCTTTTGAAAGGACTGCAAAAATGATAAACGATTGAACCGAAAGGCGCCCGCGCAAAACAAAGACCGAGCCCAGCGCAAGAAGCGTAAAATAGGCAGCGTCAAGTAAAAAGCCGAACACGGAAAGTTCTTTCGCCTTAAACGCTGCCGCCTTCGTGCTCGTCTTTCCGAAACGCTCCGTTTTTTGCGCAAGCGAAGAATCAAGCAGCGTGTTATTTGCAAAACTTTTGAGCACGGGCATTCCGCGGACGTATTCGACAAACAGATTTATCATATCAATTTGCGCGGTATTGTTTTCCTTTTCGACATTTTTTGCCTTCTTGAGCGAATACGCCAAAAAGAAAAGAGCCGGAAGCATTGCCGGCACCATAAAGAGTGCAAGCGCACCGTCCGTTACGGCAAGGAATACCAAAATCGCCGCTGCCGCTAAAAAGTCCCCGAACATACGAGACCACACATGACCGACCACCATCGACATCGTATCTGCGTCTTTGTGCAGAATTGTGTTAATCTCACCAAGTTTTTCGTCGGTATAAAAGCCGAGACTGAATTGTTTGAGTTTGATAATCATCCGCTCCCTGATTTGCTGCACAATATCAAACCCCGCATTGTGTTTTTCCTTATCCGCCGCCATATTGCACAATCCGCGTATGACGACCAAAAGTCCAAGCCCTGCAAAATACGGCATTTGAACCGTAATACTCTGCCTGCCTGCAATCAGCGAAAGCGTTGAAAACACGATGACAATCATCCCTGCGGAAATAATTCCGTACAGGGCAAAAAACAAACTCGACGTAATAAGGCTTCTTTTTCCGCTTTTGGAAAGAAGCGCAATCATTTCTTTAAACATAGAGCCTCCGCTCATTGTAATTCGTAATGCGTATGGGGATTTCTTTAATTCCGAATTACGCATTCCACATTCCACATTCATAATTCCTCAATTACCCCACCTGCCAGGTGTCTACTTTGTTTTGCGCCTCAACCATAGTACGGTAAAAGACACACCGCGCTGTCAATTCCTCGTGCGTACCCGTATCCAGGATGCAGCCCTTATCCATCACGATAATTTGATCGGCGTTTCGGATAGTGTTCAGGTGATGTGCAATCGTGATAACCGTTTTGTTTTTGCGTAAATCGTCAATCGCTTCATTGATGAGCTTTTCGTTTTCGCTGTCAACGGCTGCCATCGCTTCATCGAGAATTAAAATCGGCGCATCTTTTAAAAAGGAGCGCGCAATCGATATCCGCTGTTTTTCTCCGCCTGAAAGCCGCGCACCCATTTCGCCGATTCGTGTATCGTAACCGTCAGGAAGCGCGATGATAAAATCGTGGCAGCGCGCCTTTTTCGCCGCAGCGATTACCTCTGTTTTTGAGGCATGAGGCTTTCCGATTGCAATATTATCCGCAATGCTCATATCGAACAGAATTATCTCCTGCTGCACGCTTCCGATAAGCTGTGCAATCGCTTCTTCCGAATAGTCTGCGGTATTTTTTCCGCCGATAAAAATACCGCCGTCCGTCGGCTTCCAAAATCCCATCAAAAGATATGCAAGCGTGCTTTTTCCCGAGCCGCTTGAACCGACAATCGCCGTAGTCGTGTTTTGTTTGACGGTTAAATTCACGCTGCGAATTTGAAAACCGTCTTTTTGATAGGCAAAGCTCACGTTTCTAAATGCAATGTCTCCCGCTTCAAGATTTTCTGCCGTTTTTGATTGGCTGTGCGCGTGCGTATGCTCTTGCGGCAGTTCGGCGCATAATATCGTCCCGGCAGCCTTTCGCGCCTCGTTAAATACCGCGTAATAATGCTGCAAGACTGCGGTCTTACCGATTGCCGCTGTAAACGCCGCGGACAAAATCACTGCCAAAATAAAACGCGGAACGCTGATTCCGCCGTTTGCAAGCAATACGCTGCCCAATATGATGACGGCAACCACGCCGATTTCCATAAACACATCAATCAACGCCATAGGAACCGACACCGTGTTCATGCTCTTTTTTACCAGAACGATATATTCACGCGCCGTTTTCAACGTCCGTGCGCTGATTTCCTCTTCTTTTGCAAACGCTTTCACAACCGCGATATTTTTAACGTATTCCATCAGTTCTTCGCGCATCTGCATTTCATGCGCAAAATAGCGTTCAAGTCCCGCTTCCATCGCCTTTTTTGAAATTCGCATGACCGAAAACATAAGCGGCAGTCCGATAAGCATTGCAAAGGCAAGCCTGAAATCCACAGCCAGCATCGCCGCAAAAATAAGAGACGGAATCAACACCGCCGACATGATTTCCGGCAGCCCGTGCGCAAGATAAAATTCCGCCTGCTCCACATCGTGCTGCACAATATTCGAAAGCGCCCCCGTCGAGTGCTCCTTAAAAAAGCCCAAGTGCAGTTTTTTCAATCTGCCGATAATTTTCAGCCTCAGTTCCGTCAACGTCTTGTACGCCCGTTCATGCGAAATCTTTACGCTAAAATAATTGCACACGCCTTTTAGCGCGAACGAGGCAAACATAACTGCAAGCGCACCCGTTATCCCTCCGCGCTCTCGGCCGGAAAACAGCTGCCCGATGATGTACACCAACACCACATTCGGCAGTAAATCGAATATGATTTTGAGTGCCAGCAGAACGGAGGGTAATCCGGTCTTTCCTGTCATCGATTTTTTCAATTCCTTTTCAGTCATTTTTTCTCCTAATATAAATTTTTGTCGAACAATATTGAATATATATTCAATATTAAAGCCTAAAAGAAAGAACGGTTTCCCGCCCCGAAAATTCATTCACGAACCATTACAACGATTCAACGCCGTGATAATAACACCGGTTCATTAAAGCAAGCATTTCCTGCGCCCATTCGTCGTTTTTATAATGGCGCGCAATTTCCAGCAATCCCTCGACATAATTATTCGAAAGAATATGAAACAACGTTGAATCATACGTGCCGTGTGCAAACTGTACAGCCCCTTTTTCGATATGACTCTGCAGGCGTTCAATCCAGCGGTCTTTTGCTCCTTCGTGTTTGGTCCCGGTGCTCTTGTCCATCAAAATGACGAGTTTTTCGTGATTTTTTAAAAGATCGTGTACGTACTCTGCGCCGACTTTTTCAAAGCGCGTTGACGGCAGCCCCGCCTCCAGTGCTTCTTCTTTTTCAAGCGCGCCCGTAAAATGCTCGTCTACGCCTGCAACAACCGCATCGAATAAGTCAGCCTTGTTTTTGAAGTAGGTATAAATCAGCGCTACGGGAATATCAGCCTCGTCCGCAATATCGGTGAGTTTTGTACCGCGAAAATCTTTTTCATAGAAAATTTTTTCCGCTGCAAAGAGAATCTTGTTCCGTACTTCGTCTTTTAATACCTGCATTTTCCGCCGTTGAAACAATAATAAATTTAAATTCGGTTTTAAGTCAATATACAACACGGAACTCAGTTTTTGCAAAAGCTGCCAAAAAAATAAAAAATGAGCAATAATAAGCGCATGGGTTGGGAAGAACTAATAGATGCACTCGATGAGTTGGAAACGGAAGTTGAATATGACGGATATTTTTGCAGCATAAAAGACGCGGTTATAATCGTAACGCTCGGCAGTATGTGCGAATTAAAGAGCGTGATGCGGATACATTCATGGGCAACGACGGGAACGGTATCCAAATTTCTTGCGGAATCATTTGGAATAAAGCGAATTCCGTGTTACGGCTGGCTGCTGGAGCTTCTAGCCTTGATAAAGCCGGATTCACTGAACTGCTGCATGATGAAATTCGTTGCGTCTCTTTGTCCGGAACTGATTGCAGAACTTGAAAAAGAGCAGGAAAAGCAAGCCAAAAAGAAAAAACGCCCTGTTACGGTGTCGTTGGACGGAAAAACAATCCGCTCCACCGCAAAAATGTCAAAGTATGACAGTCCCCTGCACATTGTCAGTGCATACGCGAGCGAACTTGGCGTGACTCTCGCGCAAAAAAGTGTCGAAGGCAAGTCAAACGAAATCCCCGCAGTCCAAGAGCTGATAAAAACGCTTGAAATAAGCGGGTGCATCGTTGTTGCCGATGCCATGAACTGTCAGATTGAGACCGCAAAGGCGATTCTTGAGGCAAACGCCGACTATCTTTTATGCGCAAAGAGCAATCAGCCAACATTAAAGGCAGATATCGAAGACTATGTTCAAGATGACAAGCCGAGAGCCAAAATGAACAGCGTGAGTAAGACGGAAAAAGGTCACGGAAGAATTGAAACAAGGAGCGCGTTCACGACGAATGAGGTCTCATGGATGCCCGGAGGCAGGCAATGGCCGGGACTCAAGTGTATAGGAGCGATAAAAACGCATTTTGAGTGCAAGGGGAAGGTTACGGAGGAATGGCATTATTATATATCCAGTAAAGAATTAACGGCAACTGATCTACTTCACCATGCAAGAATGGAATGGGGAGTCGAAACTATGCATTGGCTGCTTGATGTACGCTACAGGGAAGATTATTTCAGGGCACAAAATAAAACTATTCAAAAAAAATATGAATATGTCACGAAAACTCGCATTGAATCTTGCCGGAGTCTATAAGAATAAACATTCCAAGAAAACACCTATGTCTCATATTATGTTCGATTGCCTTATGGAGCCTCAGCATTTACTGACAGTCTTAGGCAAAAACTGAGTTCCGTGCTACAACAATGGCACCGTTTGCATTAAATCCCATATTACAAAATATACTTTGGAAAAATAAATCAAGATAATGATTCGGTGCCGTTATTTTCAAAAAAAATATAAATCTATATAATTTCGACATGCCAGAAAAATATCTTTCCGTTTTTTTTATTTCCATGCTTCCTTTGGTAGAATTGCGAGGAGCCATTCCGTTTTCACAAGCGCAGGGTTTGCCCGTAATTCAGTCTTATATTATAAGCATTATCGGAAATATGGTTCCCGTACCGTTTATCTATCTTTTTGCACGACGTTTTTTGCTATGGGGACGGAATAAAAAAATAATCGGAAAAATATGCTCGTTTTTTCTTGTAAAAGGAGAAGCTGCCGGAAAAAAACTTGAAGCAAAAGCGGGACGGACGCTTTTTATCGCCCTGATGCTTTTTGTAGGAATCCCGTTGCCGGGAACGGGCGCATGGACGGGGACGCTCGCGGCAAGCATTCTCGATATAGATTTTAAACAGACGACGCTTGCGGTTATATGCGGCGTACTTATTGCAGGACTTATAATGATGGCTGCAAGTCTAGGCGTGTTAGGCGCCCTGTCGGTATTCATAATGCCTAAGTAAAATCCGTTTCCGCCGCCGTTTTATGCCGAATTTTTATTTGGACAATTGCAAATAAATCTGGTCGGCTAACCCGAATCCGGCATTTTTTGTCATTGCGGCGGAATATTCGTCGAAAAGCATATCTTCGTAGATTTTGCCGCCGAAATCGTCGCCGCCCAAAGCGGATTTTGTAACGGTTTTACGCATCGACGAAATCATCTGTTTTACGAAATAAGATTCAAGCTCAAGTGCCTTTTCATACAGTTCGCTTGTCTTATCGATTGTACGTGCTTTTATGTTGGGGTTTGCCTGATTTGCGGCAGCTCCGGTAGGACGGGCGGCTTTATCAAGCGGATTTTTATATGTACCGCTGAAATCCGCCGCAAAATCACCGTTAAGTCTGCCGTCTTTTGCAATCTGCGAACTTGAAAGGGTTGATTTGTTTTTTGACTGAATTTTATCCAGCAATTCGGAGAATTTAGCACTCTCTGTGTTAAGACGCGCGGCATTTAAAGCACCCTCGCCTCTCGTAATCGAACTTACCGAATCTACCGTCATATCACACCCCGTCAGACGCTAAAATTGCCGCAGCGAATGAACGCCGCTTTTCATAATTATCGAAATAATTTTATGCGGACATTAGAAAAAGCTTTTCGCGCTTTTATGCGCGGATAAATTTAAGCGGAATGAGATTGGATAAGTTTTATAAAGTCATCGAATAAAAATCCCGTATCCCAAGGTCCTGAACAGGCTTCGGGGTGAAACTGTACGCTGAATGCGGGCGCATTTCCGTATGAGATTCCTTCGCAAGTGCCGTCATTCGTGTTTACAAAAGTTAAAATCGCGCCGGCAGGTAAAGTCTCGTTTTTTACCGCATAGCCGTGATTTTGAGACGATATATAAATTCTGCCCGTCGGAAGATATTTTACCGGTTGATTTGCGCCTCGGTGTCCGTATTTAAGCTTCATCGTGTCCGCTCCCATAGCAAGCGCAAGAAGCTGATGACCGAGACAGATTCCAAAAACCGGAATACCGGATTTTATTATTTTTTTAAGTTCTTTTATAATTTCCGTATTTTCTTTCGGATCGCCGGGACCGTTTGAAAGCATAATACCGTCCGGGTTTTTCGATAAAATATCTTCCGCGCTTGCACTTGCAGGTAGGGTTATAACTTCGGCACCGCGCTTTAAAAGTTCCCGTCTGATGTTAGCTTTTGCACCGAAGTCCCAAAGTACAATCTTTTTCCCTTTTCCGGCGCAATCCGTATTTAGCGCATCGTTCCGTTTGGTACAGTCCGACTTTACGGGAACAAATCCGTATTCTGCAGACTCTTTTAATACGATTTCCGCAGTTTCTTCTATATTTACTGCATCACAGCTTACGCTTTGCACTGCATTTTCGATTTTATACGCTTTTATTTTTTCAAGAAGTTTTTGCTTTTCTTGCTCGTTTTTGAGAGCATTAAGCGCGGTCTTAGCTTCTTTAGAATCTCCGGAAATAAGCATTGCATTCATAACTCCCGATTCCCGCAGCACTTTGGTCAAAGCTCTCGTATCGATCCCGCAAAGTCCTATTACATTTTGCTCTTTCAAAAACGTATCGAGATTTTTTTCGCATCTAAAATTAGACGGAACATCGCAATATGAACGTACGACATAACCGCGCACATGGCTTTTGGAACTTTCAAAATCTTTGGGAATTATCCCGTAATTTCCGATAAGCGGAAAAGTCTGCGTAACAATTTGTCCGAAATAACTCGGATCCGTCAACGTTTCTATATAGCCGTTCATTCCGGTCGTAAAAACAGCTTCGCCGATAATGCAACCGGCAGCACCTAAACTTTTACCTTCAAAAACACGCCCGTTAGCAAGAACAATGTACGATTTAACAATATCAGTCATACTGGCGCGCAGTATATAAAATTATTCATCGATTGCATATAGAAAAACGGCATTTGTTTTCGTTCACCGGATATGAATGCTACGGAATTCATCCGTATGCAGGCGATTCTCACGGATTTTTTTATATTCTTCCCGCAGTTTCTCCTCTGGATTTTGTTATACCCCATGAAGCAGCGTCGTTACTTTTTCCCGTTTTAATAAAAGATTTTGAAGGCGATATTCCGTCGCTTTTTACGGCATCAAGAACGTCTGAGCTCTTCCATTTTTCATCTGAGACTGCCTGCTCCGCCGCAATCTTTACGGAATCTTTAGGCCACTCATCAAGCGTTGACGGCGCATATAAAAAAGCATCTAAAATCATTTTATTTTGTGAATTGCGCAACAGTATCGCATCGCAATCTTTTCCCATGCAAGTTTTTTTATCGCCGTTCCATAAATCCCGCGCTTTATCGGACGAATACCAATGAGTTTTGGAAAGATTCAGCGTAGTTCCGTCTTCGTTTGCATTGCCGGCTTCATTTTCATTTGTAAGGTGAATTACGATTATTTCCTTGCGTTTTACTTTTATCGGCGGAAATTTATACACGATTCGATTTTTGTCCGCACTGAATATTTCAATGCCGGCAAGATTTCCGTCGGATTTAACCAGCAGCTCTATAAATTCTTCTTTAGGATAAGGTATCGAATTATCTTTTGCGCTTCCCTTACGGTTATGCACTTCCGTAATTTCAAGCGACGGAACTTCATCGTTAAATCCTTCAATAGGAAGTGAAAAAGTCAACGTATTGCCCGAATTATCGGATGCCGTTCCGCACAATTTATACAACTTTCCCGTTTCAAGTTTGTTTTCAAACCGGTAATCGGCAAAATAATTTATATGACCTTCCGACTGCATAGGATTTTCAGAATATTCGATTCCGCTGATTGCAATTTCCGGCATGAGTTTGCATTTATTCAATACAACGCCGCCGCTGAAAGCAATTCTTGCGCTGTCTTTTCCTGTAACCTGAAAATCTTTGATTACGGCAGGAGAATTCGCCAAATGAATAAGCTTTATTCCTTCTCTTGTAGGACGGCAGGAAAGCGGAATAAACGAAAATGCCGCCAAACCGACCAGAGCGGCTGACTGCAACAGTTTTAATATAAACTTTTTAATTACCGATGACTTTCCGTACATAATCGCCTCGTTTTATTTATAAAGATTTTTCTAATGATGGTTAAAATTCGAGTTTTTTAAAACTCGAATTTTTCCAACTTTCTCTTGCGCCAATAGAATGAAATGTTTTGAAACAAGCATCATTTGTGCGAAGGCGAGGTTCCGGCTGCGTGCCGTTTCGAGTGAAAAGCTCGACTGCGGCTAAGCAGACAAAACCTCGCCGAAAGCACAACGTGATTTTACTGCCATTTTCAAAACACGACATTCTATCTAAATATTAAATAGCACAAACTATGCAAAAAAGGCAAAAAATGGCGGCACGGAAGTCAATTTTTTATCATACTTTAAACTTTTCTATCTCTCCGGATAAATTATCAATACTCTGCTTATTTATTATCGAAATATCGTTCACTTCATGAATTGCAAGGTTTATCTGCGCTGCTCCGGCTGCCATTTCATTCATACTGTCTGCAATATTATCTGACATCAAACCCAGTTTATCCATTTCTGCAGATACAAGATTACTGCCGGAAAGCATTTCTCCGGAGCTTATACGCACTTTTTGCGTCATATCTTTTATAACATTCATCGCCTGCATAATTTTATCACTTCCGGAACGCTGAACCTGCATAGCATTCATAATATTATTTTCCTGCTCTTTAGTTTTTTCTACCATTTCAAAAATACTGTCAAATTGCTTTTCAACATCAAGCGCAGATTCATTTACTTTACGTATCTTTTCTTTAAGAGTTGTAAGAATCGAAGTAATATTTTTTCCATGCGTGTTTGATTCTTCTGCAAGTTTACGGATTTCATCGGCCACGACGGCAAAACCTTTTCCGGCTTCTCCGGCGTGTGCAGCTTCTATTGCAGCATTCATTGCAAGAAGATTGGTTTGATCCGCAATGTTTTGTATAATCGAACTTGTTTCAAGAAGAACTTCAGAACTGCCGTCAACCGATTTACTTAGTTCTACAGTTCCGGCAATAACGGATTTACCGGAATTCGTCGCAGTGTTTAATGCTTCAAGCATTTTCAAATTATTTTCTACAAAATCTGCTACGGATTTTATGCTGCCTACCATATTGGTAATTTCCGAATATGAATCTCCAACGGTAGATGCTTGAACTGAAATATTTTCGTCAAGAGTTTCAATAGTCCTCATCATAACCTGCAATGATGCGCCTACTGAAAGTACACTTGCTGATTGTTTCATAATCTGTTTTTTTATGTTTTCTATATTTATGCTTATCTCATTTATGGAGCTTGCCGTCTCTCCCATATTCACACTCAGTTCTTCTCCGATATTCTGCATAGTTTTAACATCGGAACCGGCAGATTTTATGGAAAAGCCTATTTTTGCTATCGTTTCATTAAAATATTTTGAAAGCTCAGTTATTTCATCATTCCCTTTTACAGGAAGGCGTACTGTTAAATCTCCTTCCCCTTGAGCAATATCTTTTAGCGCATAAACAGTCCTGTTAAGAGGTTTTATCATTACAAGTTTTATAAAAATATTAAAGGCGGCTGCAAGCAATACAGTAAAAATGAATACGCCTAAAAGATTTACTGCAAATATTTTTTTGAATTCTGCATATATGTATGTTTTTTCTATACTCAAAGTGATGTATATACCGGTAGACCCAATAGGAGAAACGAATAAAATTCTGTCTTTCGTGTTAATAAATCTTTCTCCTGAAGCAATATCTGCAAGAGTAAAAATACGCTTTCCTATGTTGTTTGTATCTTTGTTTTCAAAACAAATGCCTTCTTTGTTCACAAGCGAAAGAGAATATTGCCTTATATCAGGAAAATTTATAGTTGAAAAATATTCTCTGAGCGGGATAAGTCCCAAATCAACAGTAACAACGCCGATTTTATTTCTGCCGGAAGTTAAAACAGACGTAGCCGTTATCATAGGAACACCTGTTACTTCGTCATTATAAAGTTCGGTCCAGACAACCGACAGATTTTGCGCAAATCCGTCATTTTTATACCAATCAAATTTTGTGTAATCATTTTTTTCATTACTGTAGTCCCATGTCATTTCCATTTTGCCGGAATTATTACGAAACCAATATAAACCTGTAAATTTTCTGCTTTTGACAGTATACGGTTCAAGCCAATAACCGCCTCCTGCAATTGCGCTGTCGGATCCCAATATTGTACTGCTTATGTTGGCAAGAGTATCCATATCTTCAAAGCCAAGATTACTTACAATCGATGCGTAATTTGAAGCTGCCGTTTCGAATTTTGAAAATATTTTTCCATAAATGACATGAGCTTCGTTGTCAAGTCTTCCTGCAAGTCCTGTTTTTATATTATCTACAATAACATCGGAAAAACGCTTAAATATAAAAGTACCGAGCAATGCTACAGACGGAATAAATACAAGGCATAGAACAAAAGAAGTTTTGACTGCAAGACTGATTTTTTTACGGGATTTAATAGAATTAACCGGATATTTCACTAAATCAACTCCTAAATATGTATATTTTAAGCGGGGTTTGATGCGGACTTATAAAAGAAAGTCAAATCAAGCGGCTAAGCGGAGTCGAACCGCCCTCTCAACCTTGGGAAGGTCGCATAATACCGATATACTATAGCCGCAATCGATGTATACTGAACCCATTATGAAACTTCAGTTTCATAGACAGGTCTGATAGTCGCGTATAATAATATAAATGCGCTGTCTGTTCAAGAATTGCGGGCTTTGATATACTTAAAATCATGAAATTCTTGCCCGACTATACCGTAATTTATTCCGACGATGATATTGTTGTGCTAAATAAGCGTTCCGGCATTTTAATTGCAGCCGACAGATACGATGAAAACGCTCCCAGACTGGATATTGAAGCGGAAAAAGAATTCGGTAAACTTTACGCCGTACACAGAATCGATAAAGATACTTCGGGTCTGATAATCTATGCGCGCACACCTGAAGCGCACAAAAATCTTTCCATGCAGTTTGAAAACCGCAAAGTTGAAAAAACATATCATTGTATTGTATACGGACGCCCGCTTTGGAACGAAACGTCCGTAAATCTGCCTTTATTGCCGGACGGAGACGCAAAACACAGAACGACAGTAAATAAAAGCATCGGAAAACCGTCTTCTACGGAATTCAAACTTATAGGCGGCTGTACGCAGTATTCGTGGATTGAAGCAAAGCCTAAAACCGGACGTACACACCAAATACGAGTCCATCTTGCGGCAATAGGCTTCAGCATAGTGTGCGATTCACTTTACGGCGGAAATACAAAGCCGCTCAGACTGAGCGAAATAAAACACAAGTGGAACGGCGATGAATCGGAAGAGCGTCCGCTGATAAACCGGCTTGCCTTACACGCATACGAATTGGATATTGTCCATCCGGTAAGCGGCAAAAAAATGACTTTTACAGCTCCTTACCCGAAGGATATGGAAGCGGCTCGTAAACAATTTGCAAAACTTTTCAAAATGCCGCCTTTAAATTAGGTTCGAAAGGCTCGAGACATATTTACGGCAATGAAAATCAAATTTACCTGCATATTAGTATTTTTATTCACGGCCTCGGCATTCTGCAAAAAAAGCGATTTTTTTCTTTCAATAGAGAATTTTACCGGGTTCCGCAACGGCGAGGCGATAGAGCTTTTACTTGAAGAAGACGGCAACAGTTACACAAAGAAAAGCGAACTTGTCTGGATACACGACAAGACGTTTTATATCGGAGCGAAAACCGCTTTCGGCTGGAAATGGCTCGATACCGATATTTACGCAGCGTTTTTTATTCCGAAAGCATCCGGAAAAATGTTTGATTCCGACTGGATAGGACTTGGCGATGTAAAAACGACTTTTTCCGTAAACGAAAACTCAATCTCCGCAGGATCGTTTTTTGCCGGAGGAAACATAGGAATCACGCTGCCGCTTTTTACGTACTTCACGCTGTCGCCTAAATTCTCTTTTGAATACGAATATATTGTTTTTGAGGCAAAAAACGGTTACGGGTGGTACGGTCATCCGCCCTACAGCAAAACTGGAAAAAGCGTACCGTGGTATTCACCGGATGCGACATATCTGCAAAGCGGCAAACTGTACGGAATCACATACGACAGGTGGTCTACATTTACATGGCTCGGTTTATACGCATTTTTTACGCCGGTGCCGCAGATTGAGTTCGGAATCGGAACTTTGATTTCTCCTTACATCTATGTGGATTCCGTAGACCACCATAAAAACAGCGGTAAAGGCAGCTATTATTACGATAGAATGCGCGGTGCCTTTCATGCGGGAAAATTAGATTTAAGCATAAAATTGAATGTAAATAAGATATTCGGAATAAAGACATTCCTTACGCTTACAAAAGTGCTGCAGCTGGAAGGCGATACGTTTTTCAATACGGAAGGAAAACATTCAAAATATTACATACTTGACGGCTATCGCTCCGCATCCTCTGCAAAATATACGGATTTCGGAATAAGTTTTTCGTATACACCGCTGCATCGAATCCGTCCGAATATTATTAGATAAAATATTCCGACGCTTTTACTTTGTCCGCGAAAAATTTATGGGATGCAAGCTCCTTCTTTCGAATGAAGTATGTTCCTCCGTTCGAAGGATGAATCTTCTCTCAAGTGGAACACAGGGGACTCCGAACGTGGTACGCACACTCTCGCGGGCGGGAGGCTTGTGCGTTTACGTCCGCTTTTCCTGTCCGTCGGGCTTCCGGTAGTCCCAGTTGTGTTTGGGATAGCGGCCTTTCATTTCTTTGCAGACAGCAGACCATGCGCCGTCCCAAAAATGTTCGATGTCGTCGGTGATTTGCAGAGGTCGGCGGGCAGGTGAAAGTAGTTTGAATAGGACGGGGACGCCCATAATGCGCGGCGTTCGGAAGCAGCCGAACATTTGCTGCACGATTATTTCGACTGTGGGACGCACTGCAGCTTTTTGCGCACCGCTTGTGCCGGAGCGCATTTCATACACTACGCGGCATTTTCTGCCGTTCGAGAGCTGGAGCGCAGTCGGTACGTGCGCGTCCAGTTCCTCGCCGTCAAAATGCCAAAAGAGCGCGGCGTACACGTCGTCCGCGCTGACGGCAGTTTTCCCGCCTAAAAACGGCAAAAGCCAGTCGGAGGCAGCGTTTGCAAGCACGCTTTTTGAGGATTTTCTTTCCGCTTGGGGAATGCCGCTTTGCTCTTCGTAAAACACACGGCGCAAAATGAGATGTTCCGTGCGCGCGTCTACCGGCAGGACGGAAACCCCGCGCTCTTTGACTTCGGCGCACAAAAGGGCGGCAAAGTCTTCCGCGCCGACCGCGGCTTTCTTTTCGGCAAGGGTGATTTTTCCGTACGCGGTAATCTCGGTTTTCCGCGCCCTGCCGTCCGTCAATTCCATTCGGACGCTCTTTTTAGCGCGCGCAAAAATCCATCGTTCCGCTTCCGCCTCATCAAGCGGCAAAAACGAGCGGATAAGCCCCTCGCGCTCTCCGGCATCCACAACCGGCGCAACAATCCACTTAGGAAACGGCGGTAACGCGTCTTTTGCAAGGTGCGCAATCCGTCCCGACGGAAAGCAATACGTCCCGCCGTCCGTTCGCCGCGCGATTCTGTCGGGAAATCCCGCAAGCACGGCGAACTCAAATGTGAGCGACGAGCGCAAATGCTGCGGGATTTTGGAAAGCCGCTTTTCCAAGTCGGCAGTAAACCGTTCTCTTACGCGCGGCGGAGCGGATTCGTACTGCCCGTAGTCGAGCGCGGCTTTTACGGAACCTGCGATTGCGGCGCACGCAAGACGCGGATGAATGCCGAGCTCCAATGCGGCAGCCCCCAACTCCGTAATTTTATTTTCACGTACGCAGCCGGTTTGTTCGAGCAGGGCGAGCGCAGCGTTCCATGCGGTGGACGGCGGAGGCGTCAGCCAGTCGATTTTATCCGCGCTTGCCGCGCCCCATTTCAGGCATTCCAAAACGAGGGCGGTTAAGTCCGTGCGGAGGATTTCAGGCGGTGCGCTTTGGAGACGCACATCATGCTCTTTCCACAAGCGGACGCAGAGACCCGCGCAAAGCCGTCCGGCGCGTCCGGCACGCTGTTCGGCAGAAAAAACGCTTTCGTTTTCCGTCACTAGCCGCTCCATTCCGGCGGAAACGTTCATACGGTTGACGCGCGCCTTTCCCGTATCGATGACGGTGGAAACGCACGGCACAGTGAGGGACGTTTCCGCAATGGCGGACGATAAAATAATGCGCGTCAGAGCCTTGTCCGGCTCTTCAAGAATCTTTTTTTGTTCGGCAAACGGCACGGAGCTGTGCAAGGTCAAAATTTCTTCCGCTTCGTTCGGAATCCCCAGCGCGGTAAGTTCTTCGCGGCACTTTTTGATTTCGTAGAGTCCCGGTAAAAACACAAGAATCGACTTAAAATCGGGATTGACGGCGTACGGATTTTTGCGGCGGCGTTCAAGTTCGTTAAAGACCGCTTCCGCGGCGGAAATATCGCCTGCATAGTCGACACTGACGGGAAACTTCCGCCCTTTTATGTTCAACACCGGCGCGGGAACTCCGTCCATGCCCAAGTAAGAGGCAAGCGCGGCGGAATCCATCGTTGCGGACATGACGAGGCAATATAAATCGGTGCGCAACACCATCGCTTCTTTGAGAAAGGCGAGCGCAAGGTCTGCATGGACGGAGCGTTCGTGAAACTCGTCGATTATGACGACGCTTACGCCTTCGAGCGCGGGATTTTCCTGCAGGCGGCGTGTTAAAACGGCTTCCGTCATCACTTCAATGCGCGTCTCGGAAGAAACGCGGCGTTCAAGATGCATGGCGTAGCCGGCGGTGCGCCCCGCCTCCTGTCCGAGTAAGTCTGCAAGACGGTTCGCAACGGCGAGAACGGCAAGGCGGCGCGGCTCAAGCATAAGTATTTTTTGCGGAAAGCCGTTTAAAAGCGCAAGCGGAACTGCCGTCGATTTTCCGGCGGCGGTTTCGGCGGTCAAAATTAAAAACCGGGACGCGGAGTTTTTAAGCGCGGCGCATATTTCATCGAGGTGCGGAGTTATCGGAAGATTTTCGATTCCGCTTTTAAAGTCAAACCGGGTTTGCATGAGGTGATTTTAACTTACGTCATAATCAATGTCATCAATTTCGTCCGCATAATCCTCGTCGACTTCATTTAAATCAACCGTACCGGGAAAATATTTATAGTTAAAATCTTCAACGGTCATAGGTTGGTCAAAATAAAAACCCTGAAAGCGTTCGCACCCTATGCTTTTAAGGAATGCAACCTGCTTTTCCGTTTCCACACCGACCGGAATAACTTGTATATCAAGTTCTTTTGCCATATTTACAATGCTTTTCAAAACCGTTTGAGCGCGCTCGCTGTTATTGTTCTTGTAAGATGACGGCATATCTATTTTCAATATATTGAATGTCAGATCTTTCGGATTTTTAAAAGACGAATACCGCTTGCCGAAGCCGTCAAGAATAATATCGAATCCGAACTTACGGAGTTTTGCAATTATTTTCTGTCTGCGTTCCAAATCCCACAGAACATCGCTTTCGGATATTTCAAGTTTGAGCATTTCAGGGTCTATGTCGTATTTTTCAACAAGCGCGGTAAAAGTCTTGTAAATATCGGCATAGCAAAAATCTATCGGTGAAATATTTACGGAAATATAATGATTAAGTCCGCTTTTTTTCCATTCGCCCAGTAATTTTGCGGAACTTTCCCAGATAAATTTATCAAGTTCTATTATCAGACCTTTCTTTTCAAGCAGCGGAATGAATTCTTCCGGTTCTATAAGTCCTTCCGACGGATTATACCAGCGCACGAGAACTTCCGCACCGAAAAGTTTACCGTCGGCAGATACCTGCGGCTGTAAAAATGTAAGAAATTGTCTGCGCTCAAGTGCGCGTTTAAATTCGTTTATGAATTTTTGTTCCTTTATAGACTTTTCAAGAAGCTCGTCCGTGTAATATGCAATATGTTTGCCGTAATCGCCTTTGATTGTCCTTATCGCCATAAATGCGCGGTTACACATTACGGAAACGGGAAGAGAAATATCGGAAATATTGTAAACTCCGATATAAATGCTGAGCGGATAAAGAAATTCTTTGTTGATTTTGGTCATGCGTTCGATACCTGCGGAAAATTTCCTTTCCGAATAGAAGTCTTTCTTTACGAGAGCCGCAAATCTGTCGCTGTATAAGCGCGCATATATCCCGTTTTCTCTGATATAAGTTTTTATAAGGCGCGCGGTTTGTATCAAAAAATTATCGCCGGCTTCGGTTCCGAGAACATTATTTAAGAGTTTAAAATTATCAAAATCAGAACACAGCATTACATATTCGTTATCGAGATCCGTCTCCAAAGTCTGCTTTACTTTTTCATAAAAATACATCGAATTATACAGCCCCGTAAGCGGATCGTGAGTTGCAAGAAAACGCTCTCTGTTTCTATCCGCCTCTTCTTGAGTCCTGTCGTGTATTATAAAAAAGAATCCTATATGTTTGTTTGTAAAGTCTTCCGTAAGATTTTGAAAGCAAAAAGTAAAATAATAGTTTTTTTTGTCTACGGTGAACTGTTGATTAAACTTATGATCGTTGAAGACATAGCGCAGATTGCGTTCTCTAAAAATTCTGTTATTTTGCCACGTATCGAGCGGCTGCATTAAATCTATTCCGATTTTATCGTACGTTTCAAGAAGTACGTCAAACGCTTTGTTGCGATATACGCATTCTCCCGCTTCATCAAAGAAAATTACGCCGTCATGCATGGATTCGACTACAAGATTCATCGAAACGGATAAAAGTTTTTTGGGTGTGTAATGCAGCGAAAACCAAGTTAAACACACTCCGGCAAATCCGAAAAATATAATCGAATAATCTATCGCATTCGGAATAAAAACGTAAAGCGCATCGAGCAAAATCACAATCAACAAAGAGCAAAGCAAGGGAACGTATTTGTTTCTGTAAATGCGGGGTGAATTTATGATTTTCATCGTAAAACAAATTATCGTTACAAGCAGCGCAATATACGATAAAAAAAGATGAATTTGATACGGGAGCTTTTGGACGATTTTATACGATATTTCACCGGATAAAGAGATAGGTTTTAAATCGAACATATATTTCGGAAATATGTTCAAAAGAATTGCGATTGAGTCGGCAATAAAAAGAATGAATAAGATATTCTTAAAAAAAGGCAGTTTTAATTTGTAATTCGTGTATTTTAAGGAATATATAAATAAATTATAGACTATGCCGTCTATGCAAATAAAGAAAACCGTATAAGATATCAGGCTGACAAATCTTGATGAAGAAACCAACGTGATGAAATTCGATATGCAGGCGGCAGCTCCGAAATATAATATAAAAAGCAGCTGTTTTTTTATGCTTAATTTTGATTTTCCGGTTTGAAAGATATAGAAAAATAACGTAAACGCACTTGATAAAAACGCTATGGAAAAACCGGTTTTCGCAAGTTTAAGCGGATATGCCAGAATTAAAGACAATATTATGGACGTTACGTATACGGTATTTACAAAAAAAATCATTCTCTCTCCGATATTTTCTTTACCTATTATAGAGAGTGTTATTTAAAAATACAATTATAAAAATAAATTATTACGGAAATCAATTTTCAAAACATTGACTTCCGTACGCTCATGAATCCTAATCCGTTATTATCCTTAATTTCGAGTTTTCTCATCGAAAACTCGCGGATACACTGTGCGCTCGCACGCACTAATTGCACGGCTCCTAAATCCGAAGATTTACTCGCCGCGCAATTTTAAGGAAGGGAGAGTTTGCATATTCTTTTGCAAAAGATGTTAGAGAAAACCTCGTCAATGTAATTGACATAAAAACGGTAAATGTATAATATACGCACAATTCATGCGGCAGTCATATAACGGCTCATTATCTCAGCCTTCCAAGCTGATGACGAGGGTTCGACTCCCTTCTGCCGCTCTAGAAAGGATTAACATTGTGTTAATCCTTTTTTTATTTTTATTCTGCAATACGCAGATAACAAAAAGGAGTAAAAAGTTATGGAAAAGTTCTTTCAAATCAAAGAACGGGGTAGTAGCGTTAATCGGGAAATAATTGCCGGTATAACGACTTTTCTTGCGATGGCGTACATTCTTGCCGTAAATCCCAATATTTTGTCGGCTTCGGGAATGGACTGGGGAAAAGTTTTTACGGCGACTGCAATTTCTTCCGCAATCGCAACGCTTGTGATGGCATTCGTTGCAAATCTGCCTGTCGCTCTTGCACCGGGACTCGGACTTAACGCATTCTTTACCTACACGGTCGTACTCGGCATGGGATGTTCATGGCAGCTTGCGCTTACGGCTGTTTTATTCGAGGGAATTCTTTTTATTTTGCTTTCGGTACTCGGCGTGCGCGAAGCGATTATTCATTCTATTCCCGAAAGTTTGAAAAAAGCCGTCGCAGTCGGAATAGGACTTTTTATTACGATAATCGGTCTGGTAAATGCCGGAATTGCTTCCAATAATACGGGAACGCCTATCGGTTTTGTGAACTTTAACCTCGAACACGCTTCCGCAATAGTCGCAATACTCGGTCTTATAATTACAATCATTCTTTATGTTCTTAAAATTCCGGGAGCCATTCTTGTAGGAATCATCATAACGACCGTTATCGGGATTCCGTTCGGCGTTACTAAAGTGCCTGAGAATTTTACGGTCTTTTCCGCACCGTCGGCTCCGTATTTTTGTCCGTTCGACTTTAAGGGAATTCTTTTCGATTCTACGGGAAGTTTTTCCGCCCTTGTGCTCGGCAAATTTTTTATAATCTTTTTTACGTTCCTGTTTACGGATATGTTCGATACGATCGGCACTTTGATGGGTGTTGCGGAGCAGGCGAATCTTAAAGACGAGTCCGGAAACATCAAAAATATGAAAGGCGCGCTTTTGTCGGATGCCGTAGGTACGGTTGTCGGTGCGGGACTCGGCACTTCTACCGTAACCAGTTTCGTCGAAAGTACATCAGGCGTTGCTGCAGGCGGACGTACGGGACTTGCTTCCGCCGTTACGGCAGTGCTTTTCTTGGTGTCGCTATTTTTCGGAAATCTCTTCGGTCTTGTTCCCGCCGCTGCGACCGCTCCCGCGTTGATTTTCGTAGGCTATCTGATGATGCGCTCCGTTACGGGAATCGATTTTTCCGACGTTACGGAAGGAATTCCCGCATTCATCACGATTGTTGTTATGCCGTTTTCCTATTCCATCGCAAAAGGAATTGCATTCGGCATCATTGCTTACGTTTTGTGCAAAGTACTCGGCAAAAAGCATAAGGAAATTCCCGTTGTAACATGGGTTCTTGCCTTTGTGTTCGTCGCCGATATTATTTTTGAAGCGTTGAAATAACATTTTTAAGGGCGCAAAACATAGTTTTTACCTGTTTGCGCCCGTTTATTTGATTTTCCTACGGATTTTTATGAGCGAAGAAAAATACAACCGCCCGACTTGGGATGAATACTTTATGGAAGTTGCACGGACGATTGCAAAACGTGCGACTTGCGACCGCGGACGCTCCGGATGCGTTATTGCGCGCGATAACAGAATTCTTGTTACCGGCTATGTCGGCTCTCCTGCAGGTCTTCCGCATTGTGATGACGTAGGACATTTGATGCGGAAAATCATACGCACGGACGGAACGGTTTCTCAGCATTGCGTCAGAACCGTTCACGCGGAGCAAAATGCGATTTGTCAGGCGGCAAAACGCGGCATTTCCATCGACGGAGGTACGGTTTACTGCAAAATGACTCCGTGCCGCACTTGCGCAATGCTTATTATCAATTGCGGAATAAAACGCGTCGTTTGTGAAAAACATTATCACGACGAAGCGGACTCTCTTGAAATGTTTAAAGCATCAGGAATCAAAATAGAACATCTGGAAGACGGCGTTCAAACCTACGAAAATATGTAATAGGCCGAGTTTCGGCAATAGCAGTAAAAACAAGCTGTGCTTTCGGTACGCTCCCGCGTTGAGCATTCCATTCGATTTTGCTATTATTGTGCTATGAATATGGAAGCATTTATCTTGGGCTCGGGCGGAATGATGCCGCTTCCGTACCGTCATTTGACGTCCGTGCTGCTGAGGCGCGACGGAGAGCTTTTTTTGTTTGACGGCGGCGAAGGTACGCAGGTTTCGCTAAGGCGGCTCAATCTTAAATGGAAGAAAATAAATGCGATTTTTGTTTCGCACACCCATGCCGACCACGTTACGGGGCTTCCGGGAATTTTAATGCTTTCGGCGCAAGTCGAACGTTCCGAGCCTCTTTACATCTACGGCCCGCCGAAAATCGCCGAATACATCGAAACGAGCCGCAAAGTTCTCGATATGTACATCAATTATCCGATTGTAGTAAAAGAAATCAGTGCGCCGTGCGTGGTGCATTCGGGGGACGGTTATTATATCCGCGCTTTTCCGCTCGAACACACAAAAACCTGCGTCGGTTATACGCTTGAAGAACTTGACCGTCCCGGAGAATTCAATCCGGAAAAAGCGCGCGAGCTGAACGTCCCTTGCGGCCCTTTATGGTCGCAGCTGCAAAACGGTCAGCCGGTACAGTCTGCAGACGGAAAAACGGTAACTCCGGAGCAGGTTTTAGGGCAAAAACGCAGCGGAAGAAAGTTCAGCTACGTTACCGACACGCTTTATCTTCCGTCAATCGCGCGTGAAGTAATGGGTTCAGATCTTCTCGTTTGCGAGGGGATGTTTGAAGACGAACTCATCGCTCAAGCGCGCGAAAAAAAACACATGACGGCAAGTCAATCGGCGACTATTGCGCGCGATTCGCATTCAAAACGGATGTGCATGATTCACTACAGTCCGCGCTATACGGACAGAGATTTACAGCGGCTTCTTGAACAGGCGCAGCGTATTTTCCCGCAAGCGGAACTTTCGCGCGACAGGATGAATATACAAATCCCCTACGAAGATTAACGTCTCCCCTACTCTATGATTGAATTGAACGGTTTTTCAAAATCATATACGGGAAGTAAAAATCGTTTTGCCGCTTCAAACGTGTCGATTACGGCGGCAGACGGCGAGATAACCGGTTTAATCGGCGTGAACGGCGCGGGAAAAACGACAATCATCAAAGCTGCGGCGGGACTGCATTTTGCATCTGCGGGTTCCGTCCGCATCGATTTGAATGACACTGCAACGGTAAGTGCGGAAATCTTACGCCGTTCGGTAGGCTTTGTCCCCGATAAAAGCCGTTTTCCTAAAAATCTTACTGCGGCGGAATATCTTGATTTTACGGCGGAATGCTACGGTCTTTCGGGCAAAGAAAAAGAAGCTACAATGAAACGCGTAGTCGGCGAGTGCTTTTTAGACGGACAGATGTCTAAAAAAATTGCAGCTCTTTCCAAAGGATATTGCAAACGCCTTGCTTTTGCCGCAGCAATCATTCACAGTCCGCACAACATCATTTTGGACGAGCCTTTTGAAGGTCTTGATCCCGAACAGATTATTCATTTTAGAGAATTGATAAAAAAACTTTCCCGAAAATGCGCGGTTCTCCTTTCCACCCACATTATGAGCGAAGCTCAATTTCTTTGCTCCAAAATATACGTCGTATCCGGCGGGAAAATTGCCGCATTGGGAACGGCACAAAGTATTGCCTCTCTTTACGGAGCGCAAAATCTTGAGGAAGCCTTTTTAAAAATCACCTCACAAAGCAAAGCCGGACGGAGTGCCGATGAAAAATAGTTTTTCCGCATATTTGCGCTACAGGCTTTACCGAGCCGCAATCAGCCCCGCCTATTATGTTTCCGCGCTCGTCTTAAATATCTTTTGCTCCGCGGAGTTTTTTCTCGTAAACGGATTTTTTTCAAGCGGCGGCAGTCTGCACGCGTTTTTTTTGTCCGTTCCGTACGTCTGCATTCCGCTCATTCCGTCGCTCACATTGATAGGCGGCGGGGAGGATGATTTTTTTCCATTGTCGACGGCACGGCGTATTTTTGCCGACGTGCTTTCGCTTTTAATCGAATTTGCTTTGATGTTTTTGCCGACGGCATTCGTCATTGCGTGGAACGTAAATCTTTTCGGAGATGTTCCGCGCGGAGCTTTTGCATCAGGAATTATGATAATTCTCTTGTATGCTTTCGCTTCGTCGGCGATATGCTCCGCGCTCAAAGAATCGACATCATCTCCGGCGGAAGCCTTTTTGTCATCGTCGGTGTTTCTTGCGCTTATGAATGCCGTTCATTTGCTTCCGCCTTCCGTACCTTTTGTACAGACTTGGGGATTTTACCGGCATTTTTACAGCGCATTACGCGGAATTGCCGACACGCGCGATATTTTCTACTATATAATGGCTGCGATTCTTTTTATTGCGCTTGCACTTTTCATTCGCGAAAAGAAAGCCGGGCGGAAATTCAAAAAAAGTACGCTTATTCTCATCTCCCTTTGCTTCGTATTTGCCTTTCTCGATTCCGAAAAATATTTTATGCGCGCAGACACAACCGGCAGCCTTTCGATTTCGCCGTTTACACGCGCCGTCTTGCAAAACGCGGACTTTCCCGTATCGCTCACATATTACCGGAGCGCAAAATCCGCCCGCGTCTTTCCTCAGCTGCAAAGCGTCCGCGACTACGTTTTTGAGTTTGCGGCGAATAAAAACATTTCTGCAGACGTAAAAGACGCGGATAAATACGCAAGTCTCTTGAAAAACTACGGAATCGAGCCTTACCGCTATCAATCGGATTCTTTCAATCAAAGCGGAGCGGCTTTTTATTCCGCAATCGTCATCGAGTACGGGGAAAAATGGGACGCAATTCCGCTTGTTTTCGGCACGGAGGGACTTGAATACGAGCTTACAAGACGGATTTTAACTCTCACGGCACAAAAGGAGCGGACGGTCAACATTATTTCCGGCAACGGTATGGATTTTTCGGACGGATACGGTCTTGTCATTCCGCATTTGAATGCAAAAGGTTTTGCCTGCAACGAAATAAAACTTGAGGAGGGCGGACTGTACGAGCGGCTTAAATCCGGCGGAAATGTTACGCTCGTTTTAGGCTCCGATAAAATCGGTGTAGAAGAAGCCGCCGCGATTGAAGACTATATTTTGGACGGCGGAAATGTTTTTTTTGCAGTCAGTCCGTTCAGCGTAAACTTTGAAGACGGTTTTAAAATCACAAAACCGCCTCGCAATCCGCTTTTAGATATGTTGGAGTCCTACGGATTCGGATTTTCCGAGAGCATAATTGCGGACGATTTGTGCGCGGAACTTACGCTTTCCGACGGCAGCAGTGCAGAGGCGGCGCAGCGGATAAAATATCCGTTTTGGCTCAACATCGCGCCGCAGAAAAACGCTTCAAGCGGCATGACGCTGTTTTGGGCGGACGCGGTGAGTGCGCTAAATGAAAACGTACGGGAACTTGTTTCGACGAGTACGGGCGCGCGCCTTATTGAAAGCCGCACGGATGATTCCGAAAGTCTTTTTGAAACGAATCCGTTTACGCTCAATGAAGAAATGCTTAAAACCCGGAATGAGACCGCCGTTCATAAAACCGCATTTGAATTGCGCGGCGCACTGAAAAGTTTTTACGGAAAGACCGAACGGCAAAATGCGCACATAATTTTAGTGCCGGAACCGTATTTCGTAAGCACGACAGCGCTTTCGTTTATTTCGGACGCTTCCGGCGCATACGGGAACTTTAATTTTTTAGCGGAAGGGCTTTTGCGCCTCAACGGAGAAGAGGAGCTTGCCGCCTTACATGAAAAATCTTTTGCGCTGCCGCAAAATTTATTTTACAAAACACCGGAACAGTCCTCCTTTGCCGCCGCCCGAAAAAAAACGCTTTTGCGCTCGTTCGTTTTTACGCCGCTTGCTTTTCTTACCGCATGGCTTTGCTCCGTTTTATTGCGGCGGCACCGTATACGGCGTTTATGTGCGGCAACGGACGCAGAGGAATAACGATGATTTCAAAAAATACAATTCTTTCGATTTTGTGCGCTTTTTTTGCCGCTCTTTATTTTGCGCACCCGCTGATTCAAATCGTAAAAAATAGAAATACGGCTCCCGTCAAAAGCGCGATAATAAATCCCGCCGAAAAAAACGATATCGTGCAAATCGCGTTGACGGCGGCGGACGGCAGTAAAATCACGATTTCAAAAAACGGAAATCTTTGGATGGGGCAAATTGAAGGTCTCGACGCGGTTTTTCCGTGTACGCAGCCGCTCGCCGCTTCTTTTATCGAAGAATTGACGGCAATTAAAAAGACGTACCGCATTTCACGCGGCGAGGGAAACGTATTTACAGACGGCACGGCGGATTTCCTCATATCGTGGAGGATTGTAAGCGGAATAACGAAATCCGTGTATTTAGGCGGACGGGATTTTTCAGGGACGATGCGCTTTATCAAAGCGGAAAACGGGGCGGTGAGTAAAATCGAAAGCGGGTTTGACGCCTATCTCGACACATCGGCGCGTTTTTGGTGCGACCCGTATATTATTCCGCGCATTCGGACTGACAGCCGCGCGCCTTCGGAAAGCATACAGAGGCTTTCGCTTATAACGGATGGAAAAAGAATTGCACTCATACCCGGCACGGACGATTTTACGCCGCGCACGGAACGGATTTTAAGTTTGCGGCACGGAGGACTTACGAATTTTACTCCCTCTCCAAACGAAAATCCCTCTCTCCGCATTGAAGCCGAGTTTTCAAACGGAGAGAGCATTTCCGTTCCCGTCTACCGCGCGGATGACGGCAATTATCTTCTTGACTACGATTTACTCGGCGGCGCGCTGCATTACAGTGCCGCAATAAGCGAACGAACATATCACAATCTAAGAACCGCTTTCTCACAGTTATCCGGAATCAAGTAAATGCCAGCACGCCCGCGTGTTGCGTCCGGACGGAGGCTCGTTCTTGTGCTTTGAATAAAATCCTAGTCTCTCGACTGGCATCTCAAAGAATGAGAGGTTGTAAGTCATTATGTATCATAGACTTAGTGCAATAAAAATAAACAAAATAATTTTATGTTTTGTGGAGGATATCACTGCTAGCGCAACTGCCAAAATCGTGGGCGTAAACCGTAACACGGTTAATCGATATTTCAATATAATACGGGAAAAAATATTCAAAGAAAGTCTAAAAGAAACTGAAAAAGAAATCGGAACTTTTGAACTTTTTGAACGGTTATGATCATCATAGGGTTTTTCATAGCGAAAATGAATTCGCCGGAGGAAAATGTCATGTAAATGGAATTGAAAACTTTTGGAGCTTTGCAAAGAGACTGCCGGCTAAATTCAACGGTTGCTCTTCGGATGCTTTTACTTTACATTTTTATCTCGGCTTTTTAGAGTTTTTCTTCTAATAAGCCTAAAGTTTGAGGTGTGTTATGAAAAAGAAGATGATGTTTTTAATTGGTTTTTTGTTATGTTCATACGTATTTGCAAAATCGTATAGTACCTTTTGTCTGAACGGTTCTTATGGATTGATAGATGAAAATAGAAATATAGTTATTGATCCTATATATTTGGAGATAAAGATATCTAAACAGGAATATATTGCCTGCAGGAATGGAGGAACCGTTGATATATATGATCCTGATGCCAATAAAATTTTATCATTTGCAGATATAACTATTGTATCTCAATATTCTGAATATGAATGGCTGCTTCATAGATATGCAGTGGAAAATAAATTTATATTGGTCAATGTAAAAACAAAGAAAGAGTCGGAATTCATCCATAATGTAACCAGGGAAAATCTTCCAAGATTTGTAAATGGGGTGTCTTTAATACTGACATACTATGATGATATTCATAAATTGGGATATAGCATCATGAACAAAAAGGGGGAGACACTGGTTTCCGGTATAAAACAAGCGGGAGAAAGATATTTTGAGGGCTTAATACCGGTTCTATTTTTTAATGGAGAATCAGGATATGTAAATGAAAAAGGCAAAATGGTAATAAAAGTTCCTTTATATGAAGATCCGAGAATGCTAGGCATAAGAATTTCTCCGTCACTCAATTACAATTTTTTTGAAGGCGTGGCTTTTATTCAAACGGAAAAAGACCGTTGGTATCTGATTGATAAAAAAGGGAATAAAAAAGAGTTACCGCAAGAATATGATTTTACGATGGGAGGATATTCAAATGGATTGACCGTTGTACAAAATAATGAACATAAGTTTGGCTATGTGGATAAGAATTTTGAATTGGTTATTCCCTTTAAGTTTGATGCCGCTTTTAGCTTTGAAGGAAAGTATGCACGCGTCGTTTACCATGAGAAAGATGCAATTATTGATACGGCAGGCAATATCTATTATTGCGATGAGCTGAAATAGAATTCGGCGTTGCGATAGCTACCGGTGGAATAATAGGAGCAGCAAGCGTTGCTCCTGAAACTATGGGTGCAAGTGCTTTTGCCGGATATGCAGGGATTACAATGGGAGGCTCAATGGTTGCCTATGGGATTGGAACTTTGACGGGAACGGTCACTCCTTTCACAAAAGCTCTTGAAACGGCAAGGCTGATGAAACAGGCTAATTGCGAACCTGATTTTATTATGCAGATGACAGGCCTCAGCAAAGAAGAAGTCGAAAACATTTGAAACGCCTGCGGCAATTTTTGAATAGCCTTTTTGCAAATAGGCGGAGCAGGTTCAAGGCGCAAGAAAAAAACACCCGCAGGCGTGCTTTTTGCACATCGAGGATTGTTTTTCTTGAAGCAACGCAGAAGATGCCCGTATATTTTTTAAAAGAAACATTGAAACTTATAAAAAACCGTGCATACTGTATACTAATGGCAGATAAACATACTGATAACACCAAATACAAAGATTCTCACCCAAAAAA
>CAUUVZ010000023.1:0-32716 GCA_963548875.1 uncultured Treponema sp.
AGAAAGTCTCGACATTCGGACTATCGGCTGATTTTGGGAAAATTGATTTCCGTGTATCAGAACGCTACGTAAGCCGCCGTTGCGGGGATAATCTTGGATTCCAAAGGGCGGAGATGGAACCGTAACAAGCGGAACAGAAGTGAAAGAAGGCGACAGGTATTGCTTTAAGGCAATATTAAACGCCGGTGAATCGGTTAAAAACTGGACTATCAACGGTACGGACAAGTATGCAACCACTACGACATATAACTACCGCGTAAATAAGGATGATATTGATTCCGACGGAAAAATAAATGTGGATTTTGTGAAAAACTAAACAAATCACAATCGATAGGAGCTGTTCCGGTTCTGCGCAGGCAGTCTTGTATGATAAAACGTACAGCCTGCGCAAGAACGCTTTCTCTTCCGGTCAGGAAATGATATTATTACGGTTAAATTTAATGATTCGTTTATGGGGTCATGATAAAAATGTCGGCTGTAATGTTGCCGCCGTTTTTATCACAAGTTTGCTCAATCGCAAACTTGTATATTTAACGTGTGCACTCACGCGCACGGCTAAAAACTTTTATTAGGAGAAAAGAATGAGAAAAGTTGTTTTCGGAGTGCTCGCCGTATTTTTTTTAAGTTTTGCCGTCTTTGCGCAAAACAAAATGACGATTTCCGAGTTTTCGGAATACGCAAACGGCAGCGGGCAGTCCATCGTTATAAAAGATGTTTTATCAAAGGAAAATCAAGAGAAGTTACTTAGAGCTGTCTCCGAACTTGACGCTCCGGTCAGCTTGAATTTAAGCGAATGTACATTTTCCGAAGAGGCTGACATTGATTTTTTCCATATAAGAAACATCGAAAAATGTATTTTGCCGTCCGGTGTAAAAAAAATCGTGAATTTCGATTGCCGCGAGCTTAAAGAAATCGTCCTGCCTTTGGGTCTTGAAACAATATGTTACAACGCTTTTTTTGAATCGGGGCTTGTATCAGTAGAAATTCCTAAATCCGTAACTTATATCGGCTCTTGTGCTTTCGGCGATTGTGATTCTTTAAAATACATCAAGATTGACGTCGGCGCGAATACGGAAAACTGGTCGATTGCTTGGAACGCATGGAACAATGCGCAAGTCGTTTCGGACGGAACTCCTATTTCTGAAAAAGAGCCGGATATAAAAAATGAAAATATTATCAAGTTTGATCACAAAAATTATCATTTGTTTTCGGACATAAACTTCATAATCGATTTAAAAGAAGCTCCGAAAAAGTCAACTGATGCGGAATTGATTTTTTATGACAGCCATAATTTGAATTCAAGGCTCGGCTCTTTAAAAATAAAATTAAAAAAGAATAAGACCTCATACAAATTCGACGAGGTTTCCACGCAAGGAATGATAATAGAACGGACGGAACTGTTTGATGCGATTTGGGACGAGTGCGAAGATTATTGGGTAAAAATGAATTGCGTTCTTGAGCTCTCAGACGGATCAATACTTCCTTTAAATGGTTCTGCGCGCCTGTATGTAGTCTCCTTTTAGCGCACATAAAGCCGCGCCGGATTACATTACGGCGTGGAACCGCGCTAAAAACGCCTGCCGTTCCGGTTTGCAGCATAACTAAAGCTTGCACTCACAAAGTCTATGATGTAAGATTTGCATATAATTCAACGAGTTGGGGACTGGATAACGGCAATGTCAAAAAAATATAGGGCAATCATAAGATTTTTTATAGTCGGCTCGCTTATTCTTTCCGGCTGTACCGAAAAAAAACTGAAATCCGAGTCGAGCGTTGCCGCAGTTAATCCTCGTATTACCATCGGCTTTTCGATAGATACGTTTATAATCGAACGCTGGAGACGGGACTGCGATGTTTTTATGTCTTATGCAAAAGCAAACGGTGCGGATGTCATTGTAGAAAATGCCGGTAATGACGAGCAAACGCAGATTGCCCAAATCCGCTATCTTATCGATAGAAATGTAAACGTTTTGGTTATCGTTCCGAAAAATTCGGAATCTTTGACGGATGTTCTTCAAAAAGCTCATGCAAAAGGAATCCCCGTACTTTCCTATGACAGATTGATTCAAAATGCCGATGTTTCCGCATATATGACCGTCGATTCCCGTGCGGTCGGCTATATGCTTGGAGAGACTGCTGCAAAGACAACGCACGGCGGTTTGTTTTTCTGCATTTACGGTCCTACGGAAGATTATAATATGCTGCTTATGGATAAGGGTGTCCAAGAAGCAATGGATATGCCGGGAAATATGCTTCTCCGTTATTTTACTCCGGAATGGAATTATGATCTTTCTTACGCGAGAATGCGTTCGTTTCTGGATTCGGGGGCGGTGCCGGAAGCGGTAATCTGCGGAAACGATGCGATTGCGGAAACCGTTCTCCGTGTATTGTCGGAATACCGTCTTAGCGATATTCCCGTTTGCGGGCAGGATGCCGATATAGCCGCCTGCAGGAGAATTGTAAACGGAACCCAATTTGCGACCGTTTATAAACCGATTACTGAACTTGCGCAAAAAGCGGCTGAAGCTGCTTGCGTGCTTGCCGAAAGAAAAACTCTTTCCGATTACGAGCCTGTTGACGACTATATTTATAACGGTGCGGTAAATGTCCCTGTAATTTGGCTTAAACCGCAGCTTGTTACAAAAGACAATATCGACGAAGTTGTAATATCCGGCGGCTTCCACAATAGGAACGAAATCTATTTCAAATAGGTCGAAAAGTTTAATAGCCCAAATGTCGAGTTTTGAAAAACTTCGCTGTGCTTTCGGCTATGTTCCGTCCGCTTAGCCGCAGTCGAGCTCCTCGCTCGAAACGGCACGCAGCCGGAACCTCGCCTGCGCATAAATGGCGTTCATTTCAAAACTTTACATTCTATTGGTGCAGGAAAAAGTTGGAAAATTTCGAGTTTCGGAAAAACTCGAAATTAAGGCTAATATCCTCTCCGTCCGGAATGCACCGCAGCATCCTCCGATGCACGGAACTCAGTTTTTGCAAAGTCTGCCAAAAAAATAAAAAATAAGCAATAATAAGCGCATGGGTTGGGAAGAACTGATAGATGTACTCGATGAGTTGGAAACGGAAGTTGAATATGACGGATATTTTTGCAGCATAAAAGACGCGGTTATAATCGTAACGCTCGGCAGTATGTGCGAATTAAAGAGCGTGATGCGGATGATTCATGGGCAACGACGGGAACGGTATCCAAATTTCTTGCAGAATCATTTGGAATAAAGCGAATCCCGTGTTACGGCCGGCAGCCCGCTCACCTGCGAATTAAACGGAGTTGCAGAAAAACCCAATTCAAATGAAATATTCAGGAGATATTTTTTAATATCGACATTCTATTTTTTTATTAGTAAAATACTCACGGCTAATAGAATATTCTTGCAATGCAAAGAATTAGTAGAAGCTCTTAACACACTGCCGTCTATAGCTCAATCAACAAATCTTTTTAAAGCACAAGTGTGTTCTTATAATTTATAGGAGGGCATTATGAAAAAGTCCTTTTTTGCCGTCATTCCGGCATTATTGTTTGCATCCTGTTCATTTTGGAACGAACCTGTAGAAGAATTCTTCAGTTATTGGAGTTCGGAAGCATACGTAACTGATTCCAGCGTAAAAGTTTCGAAGCAAAGCGACAGCGAAGGCATTATAAGTGTTGCTTCCGATAAAAATGCCGAAGTCATACTGAATATTGCTAATCCCAAGAATTTCAACCTTGTCATGCCGTCCGCCGGCAACACAGAGATGATTCACTTCAATGCCTTTGACCCGCAGCCGGTTTTTGGTACGGATTATATGCTTGAGAAACTTTCCTCTAAGGCATTAAAACTCACCTACACCGCACAATTTCTTAAAAAGTATGAATGGGGGCAAAAGGACTTGGGAGCAACACTCACTATGTTTGCGGACGACGGTAGAGAATTCAAAAAAAACTACACTTTCAAAATCAAGTCGAATACAAAACCGCCCCAGCCGTCCGTTATTCTTGCCCAAACAAATGAAAGCACCACTCCCCATTATGTTTTATGTTTGACTGTTCCCGATATGGACACACAGGTTAACGGCAAAAAACTCCACAAGGATATTGCACAAATCGTAATCAACGAATCTTCATACGAGCTTAAAATAAACGATTTAGGTTCGGACTTTGTAAAACCGACAGACGAAAGTTTTATAACAGGGGCAGACGTAGTACAACTTACCGGCGCGGAAGCCGTGCCTGCCGGATATTGGATTTTGTACTACAAGACCGACAGGGAAGTCGGCGGCGCATATAAAGAGTACACAGTTACTCTCAAAGACCAAAGGGGACTTTCTTCCGAAAAACTTGAAACCGGAACTACAACAAATAAACCTGCAGAAGAAACCGTTACGCTAAACGCAGGCACTCAAGACTCGGGGGGGGGACGGTAGTAACGCCCTTCCATTCATCATACAGGCAGCCGGCACAACACCTGAAGCGCAGATTATAATATCATGTGCTTCAATCGGCACAACCGTTCACTGCACCGTAACGGACGTAAACACGGGAACTTCAAACGAATACAACGGAAACCCTGCGAACGTTCCGCTCAGCTTAAACGGCAAAAACGAAAAACTCTACGAAGTAAAATACAACACAAAAGGCTACGGCTATAATCCCACAACGCTCAAAACCAAGTATTACAAAATCTTAAAACTGCACACGGTAACGTTCAATGCGAACGGCGGAAAATTTGCTGACGATTCAACTGCAAAAACCGCAACCGTCCTGCACGGACGCAAAGTTACCGCTCCTTTGACATCGCCGACACGGGTCGGAAACGTATTCGTCGGATGGTATAAAGAAGAAGACGGTACAAACGAATGGAATTTTACGGACGACACGATTAGAAGCAATACCATAATTTACGCAAAGTGGTCCGACAAAGCGGTAGAAATCAAGTCGGACGAAGACGGGGCATGGAAGAAACTTAAAGAAGAAGCGGCAAAGACAAGCGGAGTAAGCGTCATCGTTATAGACGGCGAAATAAAAGCGACGACAGACAGCGGCAACAGCGGTGAAATTACGATTGGAAGAAATCTTACGATACAGGGAAAGACAGGAGCGACCACAGACAAACTCAACGCAAACGGTCAAAACCACCGCATCTTCAAAGTAACAGGCGGCAAAACGCTTACT
Organism: uncultured Treponema sp.; assembly: GCA_963548875.1. Taxonomy (GTDB): domain Bacteria; phylum Spirochaetota; class Spirochaetia; order Treponematales; family Treponemataceae; genus Treponema_D. The sequence goes on from CAUUVZ010000023.1 coordinate 5,165, forward strand.
CTCAAAAACCTTACGCTCAAAGGCGGAAAGGTCGCAGCATCCGGTGAACCGGGCGGCGGTGCTATCTACGCAGAAGGTACGCTCACCATGACGGACTGCACCGTTACTGACAATGAAACAGACTACGGCAACGGCGGCGGCATTTATGCAGAAAGCGATCTTACCATGACGAGATGCACCGTGAGCAACAATACGGTAAGTGATAGCAGCGGCTTGGGCGGCGGCATTTACATTTACGTAACAGGAACTCATACCATGACGAACTGCACCGTTACCAACAATGAGGCAAAATACAGCCATGGCGGCGGCATTTACGCAATGGGTACGCTTAGCATGATGAACTGCACCGTTACCGGCAATAAGGCACAATCCAGCGGCGCAGGCAGCGGCTCAGGTGGCGGCATTTATACAACAGGGAATCTCGCCATGACGGGCGGCTCCGTTACCGGCAATAAGGCGAACTCTAACGGCAAAGGCGGCGGCATTTACATTGACGGAAACGGCAGCTTCACCATGACGGGCGTCACCGTGAGCAGCAATACAACAGTATACGGAGACGGCGGTGGTATTTACATTGCCGAAAACGGGAGCCTCACCATGACGGACGGTGCCGTGAGCAGCAATACGACACAACACGGATTAGGCGGCGGCATCTTTGTCAGCGGCACCAGCGCACAGTTTACGATGAAAGACTCCGCGTACATTACTCCGTCAAGCGCAGGAGAGGAAAACCAGCAGGGCAAAAACGATGTCTATTTGCACGACGGCGCAAAGATAATGCTGTCTGCCGCATTGACGGGGACTGCTCCGGCTGCGCGCATTACGGTTCCGCACATCAAATACGCTTCGGCTACGAAAGTCCTTGCCGGAACTGCCGCGCTCTTAAACTCGGAGCACAGCAAATTCACCGTAACGCCGCAAACATTGAGCGACGGTAAAATACTGTATTGGGAAGCAGATGCCAGCGGTAAGCTGATGCGCATTGTAGACAGCGTCAAGTATCCGGATAAGGCGTGGAAGGCGCTGAAAGATGTTGTTAGTGTTGCCGGAGCCGACCCTATCACCATAAACGGTAGAATACAGGCGACAGACGATGCCGATAACAAGGGAACAATCAACATCAATGGCGCTATCACGATAAAGGGGAAAAACGGCAGGGATACCGATATACTGGATGCAGGCAAAAAAGGTGGCCGCATATTCATCATAAACGACATCTTGACCAATAAACTCACGCTTGAAAAACTTACGCTTAAAGGCGGTTTTGTTAACGGAAATGATGGCGCTGCAATTATAGTGGGACGCGATGCAGAAGCAGAACTTTCGGCCTGTACTATCGAAGAATGCGAAGCGCTGAACGGCGGAGCAATAGCAATATGGGCCAATGGAACGGCAACGCTCACAAACACGGATATAAAAAACTGCAGTGCAAAATTATTCAGCGGCAATACTCCTCCCAACGGCAGCGGCGGTGCAATCTATGCAGAGGGCGGTACCGTCATTATGACGAACTGCACTCTTACGGGCAATACAGCGGAGAACAACGGCGGCGCCGTCTATGCGAAAAAAACATCCGGTTCTACGCCGATATTGTCTACCGTAACGATTGTGGGCGGCACTATCGGCGGCGCGGGAACAAACGCAAATAAAGCGACCGGAACAGGCGAAGGCTTGGGCGGCGGCATCTATATCGGCGAAAGCTGCGTCTTGAATATGAAAGATTATACAGATAGCAGCAACAACAAGCATGGCGCCAAGGTTATCAGCAACACCGCGAAGGCAAAAGGCGGCGCTATTTACACAAAAGGCGGTAAAGTTACCATGACAAACTGCACCCTCAAGGGCAACGAGGCAAAGTCAGGCGGTGCAATCTGTGCAGAAAAGGACGGCAGCACCCCGTCCAACGTAACAATCTCAGGCGGCACCATCGGCGGCACAGCTGCACTTGATGCAAACAAAGCGTCCAAAAGCGGAACAGATGGCGGCAGCGGCGGCGGTATTTGGATCAACAACGGCACTTTGATACTTAAAGATAACGCCGAAGTTATCGGCAATACAGCGCAGAAAAACGGCGGCGGTATCGCGCTCGATAAGGGCGGAACGCTGACGCTTTCCAGCGGCAAAATCTCCGGCAATACAGCGCAGAAATACGGCGGCGGCATCTGTATCGGCACGGATGCAAACACAAATGATAATACCGGCACGGTTACGATGTCAGGAGGTGAAGTTTCAAACAACACGGCAAGTGAAAAAAGCGGCGGCGGCGTCGCGGTCTTGCACGGCACCTTTACCATGTCAAACGGAAAAGTGAGCAGCAACACGGCAAAGGAAACAGGCGGCGGCATTTACGGCATGAACTTCAATAGCGCCAAAGGCGAAATTACCGTTTCCGGCGGCGAAATCTCCGGCAATACGGCGAATATAGCGGGTACGCTAGCAGGCGGCGGCATAAGATCCAGTTATAAATTGACCGTATCGGGCGGTACAATAAAAACCAACAAGACTACTAAGCAAAGCGGTTGGGGTGGCGGTATATCAGTTTCCGGAGAAGAGTTTACGTTTTTAGGAGGAACAGTGGTTGGCAATACGTGCACGGGCGGCGGAACCGTGCAGGGAACGGGTATCCATGTCTGGAACTGCTCCGTAAAGATGTCCGGCAGCGCAAAAGTCGATACAAACAACGACATCTATTTATCAACCAACATAAAGATAACCGTGAGTGCCCCCTTGACCGGCACGGATCCCGTTGCCCGCATTACGCCGGAAACCTACAATTCGACCACACAAGTGCTTACAGGCGGTGCAGTCGTTACGGAGCACACCAAATTCTCCGTAACGCGGGGCGGAACTCCTCCGAAGAACTGGTATGTTGGCAATAACGGTAAACTGACAGACAATCCCGCCGCGATTTTTAACACTATTTCGAAGGCTCAGATACAAGCTGCCGAATCTTCCATGACGAAGACTACAATTACCGACCGCCAGACGAACTTGCTGCACAAACTGATACTCTATAAAACCAGTGAAGGTAATTACGGCATTATGCACGTTACCGACGTACACAACACGGATTACAGCGGGCTCGGACACATTACGTTTAACTACAAAACATTTAACTCCAGCGGCACTATTAAACAGAGCGGTAACGGTGAAATAGTAAAAGGAACATTCAAATTTGATTTAGATGAAGCAAGTAATTTGGATACTGACAAGGATTTTTGGCTTCAGAATACCGGTTCTACTAGTATTACTAGACACTTCACACCTGAAAACGGTGCCAAGTTTTATGTGCTGCCGTAACAGGGCGGGCGGCAAACTCGCTTACATGCAGCTTTAGGCTCGCATATTTGAAAATGAGCTTACACTGCCCTGATTGCGGCTACCCGCTCCCTACAAATAAAGGGAATGCTTCCCTCCGCTCGGAGAGAGCCTTTCGCATAACTCGGAACGAGCCTCTCGCATCGTTCGGAACGAACCTCTCGCATCGCTCGGAACGAGCCTTTCGCATCGCTCGGAACGAGCCTTTCGCATCGCCCGGAACGAACCTCTCGCATCACTCGGAACGAACCTTTCGTATCACTCGGAACGAACCTCTCGCATCGCCCGGAACGAGCCTCTCGCATCGCCCGGAACGAACCCCTCGCATCGCTCGGAACGAGCCTTTCGCATCGCTCGGAACGAGCCTCTCGCATCGCTCGGAACGAGCCTCTCGCATCGCTCGGAACGAACCTCTCGCATCGCCCGGAGCAGGGGTGTACATAAAGACGAGTAAGTCAGTTTTTTCTTGATAAATGTTGTATATACATAGCATAATGTACACAGGACGTATAAATGACATTTGAGTGGGATGAAACCAAAAATCGCATAAATAAAGAAATTCATGACGGTATTTCTTTTGAGTATGCGGCGAGAGTTTTTCTGGATTCAAAAAGAATTGAAACTATTGATGAACCCCATTCTGATGAATCTGAGGAAAGATACAATGTAATCGGTTGTGTGGAACGGATATTGTTCGTAGTCTATACAGAACGCGACAATAATAAGATTCGGATTATTTCTGCAAGAAGAGCAACACCGAAAGAGGAGAAATTGTATTATGAAAACTATGACATTAGATGATGTAATTAAAAATCCGCTTACAGAAGAAGACAAGAAAATTATAAATTCCGCCAGACCTGTAGTTACTGAAGAATGTCCGGAGATAACTGATGCTCAAATAAAAAAATATAAGCCATGGTATGAAATTCATCCCAATGAGAACGATGTTTATAAAACTCCTGTAAAAAGAAAACTGCCGTCAGTTTAAAAATTGATACAGATGTTTTAATGGCTTTAAAAGAGATGGGAACAGGGTATAAGACAAGGATTAATGACATTTTAAGAAAAGCTGTTTTTGGCTAGAAAATCCCAACTCATATAAAGCAAAAAAAACTCTTTGATACGGAAGTATTGTTAGTTTTCTATTCGTTTGCTGTACATATCCCGTAACAGGGCAGACATTTACCGCAAGCCGGTCTGTCCGACGCCCACTTGCTTAAGGGCTTGCACCACTAGAAATCCCAAGATTGTTTTTATGCAAGTTTGCGTTTCGCAAAGTTGAAGCGGACGGGAAACCGAATTAAATCTGTAAGACCAATTCATCCTGTACGTCCCACTCGCTCGGGAGGCAGATACCCACCAAGACGAGCGCGGCGGACAGTAACCCGGTTCTGTCTATAAAACCGGGGTTGTTTCGTCCGCCGTACTTGACTCAATTGTGTAAAAAACTTGATAATTTATGTTAGATTGAAAATGTGAAGGAGATTATGTATGTCGTTAACAGCCGTTCATGAAAAATTAAAGACAATTCCGGATGAATATATGGATGAAGTGTATAATTATTTGGAACTTCTGCAATATAAGATACTCTACAAAAAGCAGCAGGAAGAATCTTCAAAAAGATTCCCTAATCGTCGACCTGATATTTTAAAGCAACCAGATTTCTACATGTCGACTGATTTTGACGAACCGTTAGAAGATTTTAAGGAGTATATGTGAAATATCTTTTAGATACCCATGCACTTCTCTGGTATTTGTTCGACAGCAAAAATCTATCCAAAACGGCTAAAGAAATAATCAATAATGAATTTTGCTATTACAGTAAAGTTTCATTATGGGAAATTGCAATAAAGCAGACCCGCAATCTTCTTCAGTATAAAAATTCAATCCAAGATATTATACATGCCTGCAAGGAAGAAGAATTTGCGGAACTTTTAGTGTCCGGTAGATCTTTAGACTTACTGAAAGACTTGCCTGATATTCACAGAGACCCTTTTGATAGGCTTTTGATTGCAATGGCTCAAGAAAATGATTTAACAATTATTACAAAAGACTCAAAGATTCCGTTGTATGCTGTAAAAACTGTTTGGTAAAACCAGTCCCGTCCGCTGTTTTGTATGCAGGATAAAACAAACATAAGTTTTCGGAACGCATTCCAAAAACTTATTGATTTTACAAAGTTTTCGGAATAGACTGTCCGCCACGCCCTGCAGAAAGAGTTATGCTCTTTTGCATGTCGGTGTTGTTTTAAGTACGTTTTTGCCGATTTTGACATTTCTCCGCTATATAAAAGTGGAGGCATTATGAATACCACAAATACAAATTATCACAAATCATTCTTCAAACCGATAGAACACAATTTACTCGCAAGAATCGGACGCAAAGTCCGATTCTTGAGGCGGACTCACGAAAAACTCTATGTTGAAGAATGAATAAAAATATGTCCGCCGAACGACTTTATGTTCGGGTGCATTATGAAAAACGAGCACATTTGCAGAGGCGTTTTGGAGAGGCTTCTGCGAATGAAGATAGGCAAAATAGAATATCCGACGTTGCAAAAGTCAATAAGTCCGTTTTATGAGAGTAAAGGCATTCGCCTTGATGTTTACACTGCCGACGAAACACACGTATTCGACATAGAAATACAGACGAGCATTCCGCCGGACTTAGGCAAGCGCACACGCTATTACCAGTCCATGATGGATTCCGACAATTTGCTCAAAGGGCAAAACTATAACGACCTCAAAGAAAGTTATGTCATCTTTATCTGCCTTTCAGACCCGTTTAAGCTTGGGCTGCCGGTTTATACGTTCAAAAATCTCTGTGAGGAAAATCCTGCCGCCGACTTAAATGACAAATCGTATAAAGTATTTTATAATGCGTCCGCATACGAAAAAGAGACCGACAAAGAGTTATTTGCACTTTTACAGTACATCAAAACGGTTTTCCAGTCACAAAAACAATTTATGCAAGTTTGCCGCAGGCAAACTTGGAGCGGACAGAAAACAAAACTGCATCTGTAAAATAAGTTCTACTGTCCGCCGTTTACCGACGAGATAAACGGACTTGTAGAACAAGCTAAGCTAAATGAAGCATTCAGGAGCGATTATTTAACTATGAATTTACGCGAATATGATTTAAGACGCATGGGCAGAGAAGAAGGAATACAGACCGGAATCACAATCGGAGAAAAACGCGGAATAGAAACAACTAAGCTTGATAATGCAAGAAGTTTTCTTGCAGACGGCTTGAGTGTTGAGCAGGTTGCCCGCTGTATCAAACTCCCGCTTGAAACCGTCCGCAAGCTCAAAGCGGAACTGTCCGCCGCACCCTTGCTAAGGGGCGATGCACCATAGACTCCTTTGTTTTCAGGGAAAGAGAGGACACCCCGTTCAGAGCAGTGCCGGCGGCGAAACAATTATGTCTTTCAAATACAGTTCTACTGCCAGCCGCAAACTTGCCTCTGCACTTAAACCAAATAAATTATTGTCGGTTTTGCCATGCGGTGTATTTATCTGCTTCAAGAAGTTTTTTTGCGTTCAAAATCCTTTCCGCCGTCGGTGCGTCCACGCCTTCAAGAGGATATTCAAGTCCCATTTGCTTGTATTTCATAATTCCCAGTGTGTGATAGGGCAGAATATCCAGTCGCTTTACGTTTTTGAGAGTGCGTATAAAATCTCTTGTCTGAATTAAATATTCATCGTTATCCGTAATTCCGGGAATTAAAACGTGTCTTATCCAAACGGGCTTGTCGTTATCCGAAAGCCAACGCAGCATTTCAACGATGTTCTTGCCGGTCTTGCCTGTAAGTTTTATGTGTTCTTCTTCGTTTATGTGTTTTATATCGACAAGCAGAAGATCCGTAACTTCCATAAGCTGCTTGAATTTTGCAAACCACGTTTCCTGCATCGTAAAAGGGGCACCTGCCGTATCTATGCAGGTATTTATTCCCTGTTCTTTCGCCTTTGTAAAAAGCTCCACAAGAAAATCAAGCTGAAAAAGCGGCTCACCGCCTGAAACTGTGATTCCGCCGATGTCTTTCCAATAGGGACGAAAACGCAGTGCTTTTGCAATCAACTCATCGCTGCTTATTTTTTCTCCCTTAGTGATGTCCCATGTATCGGGATTATGACAAAATTTACATCGAAGCGGACAGCCGGAAAAGAATATGATAAATCTTACTCCCGGCCCGTCTACCGAACCGAAAGATTCCGTAGAATGTATATATCCTTCCATAATTTTTCCTCACGCACAAAATGATGATATTTATGTTCAATTACGACTTACGCAGTCGCAAAGCAAGCTCGCACCGTCCGCTTTCCCAAATGTCTTTCCAATAGCTTCGGCGTTCATCCGCTCAAAGGAAGACGCTCATTCGTCAGGATGAAGCATAGTCATTCGCCCGAAGGAAAGACCTTCCTCCGCTCGGATGAAGTAAAGTCATTCGCTCGGATGAAGGGAACTCTCTCGGGCAGAGTGTGATGTCCACTCCGAGCGGAGTGTATACCGCCCTCCGTCCGGAGTGTGATGTCTACTCCGAACGGAGTGTATGTTACCCTCCGTCCGGAGGGAGGTGTTCACTATTCCCGTAGGGAGATGCTCCCTTCGTTCATAGGGAGAGCTTCCCTCCGCCCGTAGGGAGGTGCTCCCTATTCCCGTGGGGAGACACTCCCTCAACACAAGCACATTTTTTCCGAGCTGGGTAAGATTCTATTCAATCACGCTTACGGCAGATTCAAAAGTCTGTGCCTGACCAAATAAAATACGCGGTAAAAATCCGCCTTTTGAATGATTTGCAAATCAACATGACTAAAGATAAAAACGCCGCTGTAAACAAATTATGCTACAGCGGCGGATTTGCTCAAAAGTTTAAGAACTGCAATTACAGCGAAGCATGGCAAGTGCGGCTTATAACGTCGTCCTGCTGTTCTTTTGTAAGGCTGATAAACTTAACGGCATAACCGGAAACGCGGATTGTAAAGTTTGCATATTCAGGTTTTTCCGGGTGAGCCTGTGCATCTTTAAGTTTTTCAACACCGAATACGTTGACGTTCAAGTGGTGTGCGCCCTGCTCAAAGTAGCCGTCAAGGACAGTTACAAGTTTGTCGGAGCGTTCCGCATCATCGTGTCCGAGTGCGCTCGGGTTGATTGTCTGCGTATTGGAAATACCGTCAAGCGCGTATTCGTACGGAACTTTCGCAACGGAATTAAGCGAAGCAAGAAGTCCGCTCTTTTCGGCTCCGTAAGAAGGATTTGCGCCCGGAGCAAACGGAGCACCGGCTTTGCGTCCGTCAGGAAGCGCACCTGTAGCCTTTCCGTAAACAACGTTTGATGTAATCGTAAGAATCGAAGTTGTCGGTTCCGCATTGCGGTATGTGTGATGCTTTTTGATTCTTGCAATAAAGTCTTTAAGCAGCCATACGGCAATTTCATCTGCGCGGTCGTCGTCGTTTCCGTAGCGCGGGAAGTCGCCTTCAATCTTAAAGTCCGTTGCAAGACCGGTTTCAGGATCGCGGATTGCGGTTACTTTTGCATATTTGATTGCGGAAAGAGAATCAACTACATGGCTGAATCCTGCAATTCCGGTTGCAAATGTGCGGCGTACATCGGTATCGATAAGCGCAAGCTCGGCAGCTTCGTAATAATATTTGTCGTGCATATAGTGAATGAGATTAAGCGTATTCACGTAAACGTCGGCAAGCCAATCAAGATACCAGTCGTAATGCTTCATAACTTCGTCATAGTTAAGTACATCCGAAGTAATCGGCGCATAGCACGGCCCTACCTGCTGACCTTTTATAAGAGCTTCGTCTACGCCGCCGTTGATGGCGTAAAGCAAGGCTTTTGCAAGATTTGCACGAGCCCCGAAGAACTGCATTTCTTTTCCCGTCTGAGTTGCGGAAACGCAGCAGCATATCGAATAGTCATCTCCCCAAATCGGGCGCATAACATCATCGTTTTCATACTGAATCGAGCTTGTTTTGACGGAAATATATGCAGCATAGTTGCGGAAGTTTTCCGGCAAACGTTTTGAATAGAGCACGGTAAGGTTCGGCTCAGGAGACGGTCCCATGTTTTCAAGCGTATGCAGGAAGCGGAAGTCGTTTTTGGTTACGAGCGAGCGTCCGTCTTGTCCAAGTCCCGCAACTTCAAGCGTAGCCCAAATCGGGTCGCCCGAGAAAAGCTGGTTATACGCTTCAATACGCGCGAACTTGACCATGCGGAATTTCATAACAATGTGGTCTACAAGTTCCTGCGCTTCTTTTTCCGTGATTGTGCCGTTCTTCAAATCGCGCTCGATATAAATGTCGAGGAACGTAGAAATGCGTCCTACAGACATTGCCGCGCCGTTTTGTGTTTTGATTGCAGCAAGATAGCCGAAGTACAGCCACTGGAACGCTTCGCGCGCATTTTTTGCCGGTTTTGAAATATCATAACCGTAGGACTGCGCCATAAGCTTCATCTTTCCAAGTGCTCTTATCTGCTCCGAAACTTCTTCGCGCAGGCGGATAACGTCATCGGTCATGGTTCCGTCGCCTACATTGCTCAAGTCAATTTTCTTTTGCTCGATAAGATAGTCGATTCCGTAAAGCGCGACACGGCGGTAGTCTCCTACAATGCGTCCGCGTCCGTATGTATCGGGAAGTCCCGTTACTATGTGCGCTTTGCGCGCCATACGGATTTCAGGAGTGTAGGCATCAAATACGCCTTGGTTGTGGGTTTTGTGGTATTCGGTAAAAATCTTGTGGAGTTCGGGATTGGGCTTGTAGCCGTACTGCTCAAGAGCTTCTTCCGCCATTTTGATTCCGCCGTAAGGCATAAACGCTCTTTTAAGCGGCTTGTCGGTTTGAAGACCTACAACTTTTTCAAGGTCTTTTTCGCCTTCAAGAATGTATCCCGGTTTGTGGGAATTGATATCTGAAACGATATCGGCATCCATATCGAGAACGCCGCCCTTTTTCCGCTCTTCTGCCTGCAATTCCTGCAATTTTCCCCAAAGCTTGTTTGTAGCTTCCGTCGGTTCCGCTAAAAAGCTCTTATCACCGTCATAAGCAGTGTAGTTATTCTGGATAAAGTCGCGGACATTTACTTCGTCCCGCCACAATGTTCCGCCGTCAAAGCCTTTCCATTCATCTCTGTGCGTCATAGCTTTCACCTCATATAAAAAATTGTTATTTGGATATAGTATCTGGATTCATCTTACATAAAAGATTTTCAAAAGACAACAAAAATCGCAAAAAAAAATGATTTTCAGCGGTTTTTACCGTCTTTCAGCCGTCAACAGCCCCAAATATAGTGTGTAAGTGTTGAAAGTGCAAGTATCGGACACCAGAAAATGACGAATAATCCTGCCCGGAATAAATAACCGTCCCGAATCTTCCCTTTGCCGAAGGAAAATTGTGCGCCGTAAAATTGCGGATATTTCTGTGAAAAGACTCGTCCGGCGTTCTTCCGCTGTGAATTTCCACGATTTCGGGGCGTTCCGAGTCTTTATTATGAATAATCAAATCAATCTGCCGATTATTGCTGTCTTTGAAAAAACTCAGGCGGCATTCGAATTCCCGGCAATATTTTAACGCATCTGCAACGACCATATTTTCAAAAAGACGCGGCATAAGCGGATCTCTCATCATTTGCTGAACGGTTTCTATTCCCAAAAGACTTGCAGCTAAAGCCGCATCGGTAAAATAAAGTTTAGGCGTTTTTACTATCTGTGAAGAATCCGTAGGGCAAAACGCTTCAAGAGGGAATATTATTTCCGCGTCTTTCAAAATCGAAACCCAAGTTCCGATTGTCGTACTTGAAACGCCGACTTCGCTTGCTATTGCGGAATTATTCATAATGCGCCCGGTGCGGGATGCAAGCAATGTCAAAAAATGCATAAAACGCGGAAGATCGTGTAGGGAAGTCATTTTAAGGATGTCGTGTTCGATTATCGAATTTATGTAATTGCGGTAAAAGCCGGCAGGATTTATAAAGCCGGGATTTTCATCGTCATACATTGCGGGCATAAATCCTTTTAGAAGAATCGTGTCCCTGTCGATATCGTTTGACACGGCGGAAAGTTCCCGCAACGAAACGGGCTGTAATTTTATGACCGAGTGATTTCCGCAGGATTGAGACGAATCGAATTCCCCCGCCTGAATTCTCCGGCTTGCAAGAAGTATAAACTGCCCGCTTTCGGGATTTTCTGCAGTTTTGGAGCGTACCGCATTAAGAAGCGTCGGTACAAGCTGAATCTCGTCAATTATTAAAGGCGGTGCATGACGTGCAAAAAATTCTGCGGTATCTTTTACCGCCATCGTACGTTCCGCCAAATCTTCAAGACTTACATAATTGTATTTAGGATAAGCATTCCTAACCAATTTCGTCTTCCCGGAACCTTTTACCCCAAGTAAAAGCACAAATGAATTGACTTCCAGTTGATGTTTAAGAACGTTTTCCATGTCCCGTTTAAGCATATATTCAGTATATCATTACTTACGGAGATTTCAAGTATCACAGTAAAATACCGTAAGTACATAAAATGCTGAATTCTCACGAAATCATCGGGCTTATAAAGATGTAAGGTTCCGTTTTTAGCGATGCGCTTACCGGATGTCGATTTGTATCGGTTTAGTTCGTAAATCCGGCATTATATATAGAAGAATCTTTAATAAATTTTGCAGCGCGGTTTATCGAAAGGCAAATTTTTCCGATAAAAACATTTGCAATAATCAAAATATAGCGATAGAATCGTATTAGATTTCATCGGAATAGGAGAGTTGACAGATATGTTTAGAGACTATATATTACCCCCCCCCCCCCCCGAATTTTTAGCTTGTCATCGAAATATCTACAAAAGATTCACTAAGAAATCTTCTATTTATATTTGCATAGCATGTAAAGCTACGTAACGGTAAATTGTCCGTTTGTAAAATCAAAATATTTAAAGGGATTTTGCATAATATGTAAAATCATATTTTTCGGCTGTCGTTCACTATGTCTTGAACGGCAGAAAATCATACTTTTAGTTTAAGAGGAGAAGCTTATGTTTTTGCACAATTTTCAGCTTGGAGAAATTAGGTTTACAAATCTTATTGAACAATTCTCTATTACGCATTGCATAGCAAAATGCAGCAGCTCAAAGAAATCAGTTGATACATAAAAAAATCCCAAATACTCAAAACAAATAAACAACTTTACGATGCCTAAGCGTAAGAATCCGCCTTAAAAGCATTTTCTACCGCATAGGCACAAACAGGAGCGCGGCTTCCTGCCGAAAAATCGGAGAGGTTCGGCACCAGGCAAATCAATTCATAATTGCAACTACTTACGCGCTTATTATGAATTACAATCGGAGGTCTTTGGGATTGAGACGGGTCAATCCTCTTTATTTTGGACAAAAAACAAAAATTAAAGGAGTGGAATACTATGAAAATTAGATTTTCGCTAAAAAACAAACTTATACTTATTTTCGGTTCATTAGTTGCATTAGCCTCGCTTATAGAAGTAATTCTTGCAGTAAATATTGCACGGAAAGCTGTTACTGAAAAAGTCGAAACGCACTTAATCAACAAAGCAGTAGATACGGGAGAAATTATTGACGGACGCATAACGGCATTTTGGCAGTTCCTTGAAGGTATTGCTCGTATGCCCGCATTCAGAGATGCGACAATGTCTTATCAAGAAAAAAGTATTCTTCTTGATAATGAAGCCGCATTTAATGACAACATACTTGAGCTTAACATAGCCGACACTAACGGAATTTTATATATGGGAGACGGAACGTCTGAAGATATAAGTTCGCTCGTATGGTATAAAGATTCACACGGCGGCGAAAAATATTTTGCAGAACCGTTTATGTCGCCAATCCTGAAACGTCTTGTAATGGCTGCAATAGTTCCTGTTCTGGATAACAACAACAAACATATTGCTTCTATTGTTGCGCTTATACCCGGATTGTGGCTGTCTGAAAATATAAAAGACATTACGATTGGAAAAACAGGTTTTTGTTATGTCCTTGGAAAAACGGGAACGACTATCGGTTCAAAACTGACAGAAAGAGTTGAAGCGATGGAAAATTCCGTAGAAGAATCAAAAAAAGATCCCGCTCTCGCTTCTCTTGCAAGATTTGAAACACTGGCATTGGAAACAGACGATCCTACAATAGATTCTTACACATATAAAGGATTCAGCAAAATTGCTTCTTATGCAACGCTAAAAACAACAGATTGGACGGTCGTGGTAACCGCACCGTGTGAAGAATTTATGGGAACTGTTGATTTATTAAGACGCGCAATGTTTTTTATCAGCGGAGTGATTTTAATTTCAGCTGTTATAATTGTTTATTTTGTCGCACTTGCAATAATGAAACCCATTCAAACTACGGTTGCCGCCTTAAAAGATATTGCGCAAGGAGAAGGCGATTTGACTGTCCGTCTTCCCATTAAAGGCAACGACGAAATTACGGATCTTTCCGAATATTTTAATGAGACTATTGAAAAAATCGGTTCGGCTATCCGCCTTGTAGGAGAAAACAGTAAAGTAATGGAGAATATAGGAGAATCTCTTTCTTCCGATATGACCGAAACTGCAAGTGCCATAAATGAAATTTCATCAAATATAGACGGCGTAAAACAGCAGGCACTTACGCAGGCGGCAAGTGTTACAGAAACAGCCGGCACCATCGAAGAAATTATCCGCACTATAGAAAATTTAAACAACAGCATAGAAACTCAATCCGCAAGTGTAGTTGAATCTTCTGCATCCATCGAACAAATGGTTTCCAATATTGCTTCAATAACAAATTCTCTTGAAAAAAGCGATAACATCGTAAAAGAACTTGCCGCAGCAACGTCTGAAGGAAAATCAACTCTGCTTAATTCAAACACCGTAACGCAGAAAATTGCAGACGAGTCCGGCGGATTGATTGAGGCTTCCAGCGTTATTCAAAACATTGCAAGTCAAACAAACCTCTTGGCGATGAATGCCGCCATCGAAGCCGCACACGCAGGAGAAGCCGGAAAGGGGTTTGCCGTCGTCGCAGATGAAATCCGTAAGCTCGCGGAAGAATCTTCGGTACAGGGCAAAACAATTACCGATACGCTCAAAAAGCTAAGCGACGATATTGTAGGTCTTTCCGACAGTTCTAAAATTGTTGAAGAAAAATTTAATGCAATATTCAAACTTTCGGAAAACGTACGCGGAATGAGCGCGGAATTAACCGCCGCAATGCGCGAACAGGAAAACGGCAGCCGCGAAGTATTGGCGGCGATAAAAAATATAAGCAGTGTAACGATGGAAGTAAAAAACGGTTCCGAAGAAATGCTTGTAGGCGGAAAAGGCGTTGCCGAAGAGATGCGTAAACTTGACGGTCTTACGGTAGTTATTAAAGACAGCATGAATGAAATGTCTGCCGGCGTTCAGCAAATTAACAACGCAGTACACGAAGTAAATGATCTTGCCCGTAAAAACAAAGACAGCATAAACGGACTTGCCGAAGAAGTTGGAAAATTCAAAGTGTAATACCGACCGTCTCAAAGGCTAAAGCTTTTGAGACGGTTTTGGCGGCGGGACGTTAAACGCTCTATTGCTTATTTGAAAAAATCACGTTAAATTGTCAACGGTAAATACAAACAGGCGAAGCAAATGCTTCGCCGTAAAACGATTTTTATGGAGGCACTTTTTATGCAATGCAAAATCAGCAAAATTGTGGGACGTGAGATTATCGACTCACGCGGAAACCCGACTGTAGAAGCCGAAGTTTTTTTGGAAAACGGCGTAAGCGCGCTGGGAGCATCTCCGAGCGGAGCTTCAACAGGTGAGTTTGAAGCTCTTGAATTGCGCGATGGAGACAAATCCAAATTCGGCGGAAAGGGCGTAAGCAAAGCTGTTGCAAATATCAACGGAGAAATAAATAAACTTCTTACCGGCATGGATGCGTCGGATATTTACGCAATCGATGCTGCGATGCTCAAAGCGGACGGCACAAAAGATAAATCCAAACTCGGAGCCAACGCAATTCTTGCCGTTTCGATTGCTTGCGCACGTGCGGCTTCCATTGCATTGAACATTCCTTTATACCGCTTTTTGGGCGGCGTAAACGGCTGTATTCTCCCCGTTCCGATGATGAACATTCTCAACGGCGGTGCACATGCTGCAAATACAATCGATTCTCAGGAATTTATGATTATGCCGATGGGTGCTCCGTCTTTTAAGGAAGGCTTACGCTGGTGCACGGAAGTTTATCACACACTTGCAGCAATCCTCAAAAGCAAGGGACTTTCAACTGCAATCGGTGATGAAGGCGGATTTGCGCCGGACATCAAGAGCGACGAAGAAGCGTTCGGTTATATTATCGAGGCGATTGAAAAAGCCGGATACAAACCGGGAACAGATTTCGTTCTTGCGATGGATGCTGCTTCCAGCGAATGGAAAGGTTCCAAAAAAGGCGAATACCACTTGCCGAAAAGCGGAAAGAACTTTACTTCGGCGGAACTTGTTGCGCACTGGAAAGCTCTTACCGACAAATATCCGATTTATTCTCTTGAAGACGGACTTGACGAAGAAGATTGGGAAGGCTGGCAGCTTTTGACCAAAGAGCTCGGCGGAAAAGTTCAGCTTGTCGGCGACGATCTGTTCGTTACCAATCCGGAACGCCTTAAAAAAGGTATCGAAAACGGAAGCGCAAATTCCATTCTTATTAAGCTCAACCAAATCGGTACCATTTCCGAAACTCTTGAAGCGATCAGAATGGCGCATAAGGCAGGATACACGGCTGTTGTTTCCCACCGCTCCGGCGAAACGGAAGACACTACGATTGCCGACCTTGCAGTCGCTCTCAATTCGCGTCAGATAAAAACCGGTGCACCGAGCAGAAGCGAACGCGTTGCAAAATACAATCGTCTTCTCCGCATTGAAGAAGAACTCGGCGCAAGTGCGGTTTATGCCGGAAAGGGCGCATTCAACACGAAGCGTTAATATTTCTGTGCCGGAACAGCTTTTTAATGCGATTTTCTGCACGTTAAATTAAGCCGAACAAAATAAAAAGCCTGCCTTAAAGATATTTTTCTAAAAGGCAGGCTTTGTTTTTTATGCCGAAATCAAGAATACGGAATCTTCCGTACGGATATTACATTCCATTGGAAAGAAGTTCGTCCAGATAGCCGTGAATGGAACCGATGACATGAAGAATCGTATACGTGTCCTTAAGCGAATCGTTTGCTTTTGCAAGCGCGGAAAAACCTTCCGACAAAGCATTTGCTTCTTCACGTACCGCCAGAGTAATTTCAGAAAGCGACTGCCCCGATGTATGAATCGATTCCGCATTGGCTTTGAAATTTTCAAGGACGGACGTAAGTGAAACGTTAAATCCTGCAATCAGCTCGGTAAATTCATTCATCTGCGTGTTTACGCGTTCTACCGTAGTTTCAAATGTTTTTATGCTGTCGGTTATCTGCTTTGCAAATTCACCGGTTTGACCTGCAAGTTTATGTACTTCGTTTGCAATTATCTTAAATCCCGCACCGAAAGAACCTGCATGAGCCGCTTCAATGGACGCATTTATGGCAAGAACATTTGTTTTATCTACAACTTCCTGAATATTTCCGGTTATATCAGTAACTTTTTTGGTTTGTTCCTTCAATTCTTTAAAAGAACTGGAAAGAAATGCCGCATTTTTGGAAGCCGCATCAATTTCATTGACACGATTTTCTATTTCCTGCTTAAGATTGTCATTTGCGTGAAGTACGCCGTCCATCATCGAATCAATCTGATCCGCATGAGAAGCGGTACTCGTACTTGTCGCTTTCATTTCTTCAAACGCGCTAACGATAGATTGTAAACCGCTGCACACATTTTCCATCGATTTATGGAGAATCTTAAAAGAATTTGTAGTAACAGAAGAAATCGTGATGCTCTTGTTGTAACCTATCGCAAAACTTTTCAGCGCGTCTTCATAATTGTTTACCTGCTGTTCAAAACCCATAAGCACCACTCTAACTAAGCAAATCGACGCCGCATTTTAGATTGGATAACCAGTCTAAAAATTTATGTATGGCTTCACCTTTGTACAAAGCTCCGTGCTGCGGCGCAAGTATTTCGGGGTTCAGTCTCCGGACGCGCTCGCACCATTTGCGCACGATTGAATTGGATGCCATATATCGTTTATGAAAACCTTCTATAAGAGGTATATGTTTTGCAAAATCTTCAACAAAGACGGTTTCGTCGCCTTCGTCAAAAACGGCTGCGCCTATATCACCCGTAAAAAGAATTCGGGAACGGGCATCGTAAAGATTAAATTGTCCCGGAGAGTGCATAAAATGCGCCGGAACGCATTCGAAAGTATCTCCCGAAGACAGACGGATAGGCATACCTTCGTCCGGGATCGGAACTATTCTGTTTATATCGACAATACCGAAATGCGGCAAAAAGCGTACCCAAAGCGATGAAATATATACCTTTGCTTTTGTAACGCCCAGCCAAAGCGCAATTCCGGAAGAAACATCCGGGTCTTGATGAGAATAGAAAATTACATCGATATTATTGATGGAAATGTAACGACTTGCCGCTGATACGACACGGGCAAAAATATGTACTCCGCCCGGATCCAATAATATACCTCGGTTGTGATTTACAATGAGATACTGCATTGTTTGTATCTCAGTATCCTCATCGCTTTTATCGGCTCCAAGCCATATAAACTTATGATCTGCATCTTCATACAGAACACGACCGTTATAATCTTCATCCGTTATCATGTTTAGAATATAGTGAATCGCTAATTTTTTGTAAATACACAAAATAGGCGTGCAAAAATACCGGCGGACGGGCGGCGGTAAAACGGATTTTACGGATTTTCGTTTTTTCTGCACGAAAGCACCGCGTTTTTTGAGGGCGTTTTTTTACCATGGAAATTAAGTTTTATTCCAGAGAGCCGATATCCCGAATGTCGATTTTCTTTATCTTTTTACAAATATCGCATATAACTTACCTAAAAAATTAAAATATGAAGATAAGCTTGGATTCCAAAGGACGGTAGTCCTTTGGTCGTGCCCAAGGAAGGTGGGTCAAGGGAGGAAAACTGCGGGCGGCGGACGGAAAAAATTGGATATGAAAGACATAACGGGTTTACCGTCCGCTGCAATTTTGACGTGGGGCAAAATTGCTTAAAAATACTGTCCGCCGTCCTCCAATGAGTGGAAGGTTTAAGGCTTGCCTTAGAAAAATATAAGCTTTGAGTTTATAAAACTCGAAATTAAGGATAATAACTAATTAGGATTTATGAGAGCACGGAAGTCAATGCTTTAAAAATTGATTTCCGTGTTTTTTACCGTACGCCCTATTAAATTCAAAATGTATGTGATATTATGGCGGACAATCGGCAGAGACTTGGCGGAGGCTCGTTCGCGGCTGAATATTAAATGTCTATGTGAAAGAGCGTTAGCTTTGAACACTTAAATATCGCATTATTGTTAAGCGGCGAGCTTTTTAAAACTTGCAAATATGCGTGTAAGTTCATTCGTACCGATCGTACGGCTTCCGAATCCGAAGATTTTCTTGCCGCCCGATTTTAAGGGACGATTTTATTTGCGGTTACAATATGAAAGCGGTTTGCAGAGTGTTTGTCGGCAGGAAGGCGGAATAAAATGAAAAAAATTGTCGTACTTGGCTGTACCGGCTCAATCGGAACCGGCACACTGAATATTGTGCGGAATATGCCCGAAGATTTTTGCGTCTCGGGACTTTCCGCAAATAAGAATGAAGAAAGTCTTACCGCGCTTGCGGAAGAATTCGGATGCAAGTCTACGCTGACAAGCAGAGACGGTGCCGACGGAATTAAAAGGCTTATCGACGAAACAAAGCCCGATGTTATCGTAAACGGTATCGCCGGAGCTGCAGGGCTTTTGCCGTCGAAAATTGCGGCGGAGTCGGGAATAACTCTTGCGCTTGCAAACAAAGAGACCGTCGTTATGGCGTGGCATCTCATAAAAGAGACGGCGGAAAAGCACGGTTGTGCGGTTATTCCTGTGGATTCGGAACATTCGGCGATTTTCAATCTCATACATCAAGCCGGAAAACAAAATATTTCGGAAATTGTGATTACGGCAAGCGGGGGGCCGTTTCGGACGCTTTCTTCCGGAGAACTTGAAAATGTGACGATTGAGCAGGCGTTGGCGCACCCGACGTGGAAAATGGGAAAAAAAATTACCGTAGATTCTGCAACGCTTGCGAACAAAGGACTTGAAGTTATCGAGGCTGCCCGGCTTTTTGAAATGCCGACGGAAAAAATAAAAGTCGTCGTGCATCCGCAAAGCATTATTCATTCGCTTGTGCGCACGAACGACGGAATGCTTTACGCGCAGCTTTCCGAGCCGGATATGCAGCATCCGATTTTTTCCGCGCTCACATGGCCGGAAAACAAAGCCGGACATTTGCAGCCTTTCGATTTATTCGACAAAACGCTTACGTTTTTTCATCCGCGCACAAAAGATTTTCCCATGCTCGAATACGCTTTTGAGGCTGCGCGGAACGGAAAATCCTATTCAATCGCATATAACGCCGCAAACGAAATTGCGGTTCAAGCCTTTCTCGATAAAAAAATCGGTTTTACCGCAATTTCGCGCATAGTGCGCACCGTACTCGACAAAGACTGGACGCTGCTTCCCGAAAGTTTCGACGATGTTTTCGCGCAGGACGAAAAGGCGCGGAAGCTCGCAGAGGCGATTGTATGAAAATCGTTCTCGGATTTTTATTTCTCTGCATTCTCGTGGTCATTCACGAGTTGGGGCATTTTATCGCCGCGAAACTTTCCGGTGTGGAAGTCGAATCTTTTTCAGTCGGCTTTGGTCCCATCCTCCTGCACAAAAAAATCGGAAAAACGGACTACCGGATTTCGCTCCTTCCGCTCGGCGGTTACTGCGGCATGAAGGGCGAAAAGGATTTTCAGAAGTCTTTTGACGCTCACCTTGACCGTATTGAAGCCGAGCCGGATTCCATTTACGGCGCGCATCCGCTTAAACGGATTTTAATCGCGTTTGCGGGGCCTTTCGCAAATCTAGTTACGGCGTTTCTCGCGTTTACCGTAATTGCGCTCGCCGGTTACACGTATTATTCGTATTCGACGAAGATAACGCTTGCCGACGAAATTTATCCCGATATGCACAGCGCGGCGCGGGAAGCGGGCATTCTTTCTGGCGACGTGATAACGGCGGTCGACAACAAGCCGGTGAACGATTTTTCGGAGCTGTTGACGGAAATCGTAAGCCGCCCCGACGAAGACGTGGGTATAAGCGTAAACCGTGACGGGGAAAAACTTGATTTTATCGTTCATACCGACTTTGACAAAAAAAGCGGCGCGGGCAAAATCGGTGTTGTCGCCGATAAAGATTCTCTTGAAAAGCGGAGCCGTCTTCCTCTGCCGCTTCATAAAGCATTTGCAAAAGGTGTAAGCGACACTGCGCAAGGAATCTTTTTGACCGTCAAAGGAATTGCGACTCTTTTTAAAGGGGCGGACTTAAAAAATTCCGTTTCCGGCCCCGCACGGGTTGCCGATATGCTCGGCGAAGCGGTTAAAGACAGTCTTTCCGAAAAATCCGTAACAGGTGCGTTGGGGATTGCCGCGTATATCAGCATTTCGCTTTTTATCATGAATCTTCTGCCCGTCCCCGTGCTTGATGGAGGATTGATTCTTTTTGCGTTCATCGAATTTGTAACGCGGCGTAAGATGAGTCCGAAATTGCTTTATTACATTCAATTTGCGGGGATTGCGTTTATCGCTCTGTTGTTTGCGGCGGGACTTTTTTCGGACATTACATATTTTAAAGGAATATTACAGAACGGAGGAACCGTAAAATGAAACGAAAGATTTTTATACTCGTCTTTTTGTGTGCCGCATTTTCACTCGGAGCACAGTCTCACATTTCAACGCAGCCTCATCAGGAAGCGGTTTCGGTTATAACACCCGCCGCTCAGGAAACGGATTTTTCAAAATCATACATAAGTGCGGGAAAAGACGGATTTCTAATCAAGTGGACTGAAGACAATCAGGGCGAGCATTATCAGATTTCCGAATACGAAATAAAAGCCGCCGCAGTATCTCCCGACGGACGTTTTGTTGCGGTATATGAAACGGACGGCGGTCTTGTAAACCGGCTTGCTTTGTGGGATTGGGAAACTCTTTCGCGCAAATGGGCAAGACGCTACAAAGACTCGATTACATCGCTTTCGTTTACGGAAAACGGAACTTATATTATCGCGGGAACCGCAACCGTCAGCGGAGCGGAGTTCATACGCGCGGCGACAGGCGAAGTTGCAGCCGGAAAAATAAAAGATGCGACGGGTATAGTCTCCTATGCGGTTACTAACGGCACGGAAAAGACCGCCGCAATGTATTCTCCTGCGGGAAATCTTTCTTTTTACGATTTAATAACGGGACGCGCAAAACAGCGGGTTTCCGTTATGCAAGGACTTTCACAGGCAGTCTTATTCAACAATTTTTTGTTTCTTGCCGGCGTAAAAGATAATACGCTTTATGTCGTTTATTGCATAAGCGGAAAAACCGTTGCCTCGATACAAACTTCAAATCCCGTTTTGCTTGCCTCGAAAAGCGACAGGAATCTATATTATCTTGAAAACGACGGTAAAGGTTTATATTCGCTCAAAATGCTTGAAAATGCCGATAACCGCACCGTCTCGAATCCCAAAACACTGCGCACATTTAAGGGACCTCGCGGAAACGAGACGATAACGTCCGGTGCAAAGATTGGTAATGAAATAATGCTCGGCTCAAGTTCCGGAGCCGTTTATAAAATCACTGCGGAAGCTGACCCGGTTCAAGTCTCTCTTGAGCCGATTACGCAAGATATTTACGATAGGATTTTAGACATGGCTCCCGTAGGCGAAGATTTTTATTTTCTTACGAAAGATTCTTTGTTCCGTTCGTCTTACGATACGGGCATTGTAAAAAGACTCGGCGATAATCCCGGTAGGACACAGCTTATAACCTACGGAGACTCCGTGATTTTGTGGTCAAAAGGTACGCGTATGCCGGTGTTGCTTTTCGATTATTCTCAGCCGGTCGTAAAAACGCTCTACACTCCTAAAACTTCGCTTCAATCGCTGAGACTTTTCGGCAATATTCTCGTCGATTTGGAGAGCAGTTCTTCCGTCAACGTATACGATACGGAAAAAAATATGTTTCGAGAGGCGTATTCGGGCGCGGGGCTGCAAGATTGCGTAATAGCTGCCGACGGCAAGCTCTATGTTGCAAAATCCTTTGCTACAAATCCGCGTTGCGCCTTACTTGCGGTGGATATGGAAACGGGAGAAACGGTTCCCACTCCGCTTGCCGGAAATGTTGCGTTTGCATTGAGTGTGCGCGAAAACGATATTTACGGAATAAACGTACAGGAGACCGGCGGTACAAAGCGGACGACGGTGTTCAGATACAATACGGCGACAAAGCAGACTTCTTCCGTTGCAAGCTTTACCGGAGAATTTCCCGATGCATTTACATATCTGTATTTTCCCGCGCTTTATACGAATATCGGACAGAATGTGGGGCAAAACACCATCCGCGCAATCAATTTGACCGATCGCAAAAGCATTATTTTTAACCGTTCTGCGTCCATGCCGGTCAAAGCCTCACGCAATGCCGCTCGAGCCGTAATCTTAAACCGAGACGGCAGCATATCTTGGTATGACGGCACATCATCGCAAGTGCTTGCCGATTGGTATTTGACCAAAGAAGGGCAGTGGTTCGAATTTTAACGGGTTGTTGGGGACTGTCCCCGTAAATATATTCAGGGAAATGGGATTTGAAAGATATTACGGGGCTGTCCAAAAACTTCAGCTTTTGGACAGTTTCCTTAATTTTAGATGCGACGTTTTAAATTAAGTCATTACTGTACAAAGACTTAATTTAAAACTCGACGGGATGGCGAAAAAGTAACAAACTTTTGAGACATCCCCGTCTTTAACGTCCCGTTCTTCCATCCGCCGTGTTCCCGTTTTGTTTTAAGGCTGCAAGTGCATCTTCCGATTTTTCCCGTCTCGCATGCATGTTCGTAAACTTTGCCGGTTTTGCAGCTCCGGTCTCAGTTTCCGTGAAACATATCTTACGAGTGTTGCAACTCTTCCTACGAACGGCTAAAATCGCGCCATGAATGTCCCGCTTTTTTCCGGCGATAAAGTTTTTTCCGTTTCCGAAATCAACTCTTTGCTCAAAGATATGCTCGAAAATTCTTTTCCGCAAATCTGCATAGAAGGAGAAATTTCCAATTACCGCCCCAACTCGTCGGGGCATCTTTATTTTACTCTAAAAGACGAAACTTCTCAGATAAGCGCGGTTATGTTCCGGAGTGCGGCGGCATATCTTGATTTTGTGCCTAAGGACGGCACAAAAGTGCAATGTTCGGGAAGGTTGACGGTTTATCCTGCGCGCGGGAATTACCAGATTCTCATTACAAAGATGACGGTTTCAGGCGAGGGCGCAATTCTTAAAATGATTGAAGAGCGGAAACGCCGTCTTGCAGCGGAAGGGCTTTTTGACGAGGCAAAAAAGAAGCCGCTGCCGCAGTTCCCGTCAACAATCGGAATTATAACGAGTCCTACCGGAGCCGCTTTACGAGATATTTTGCAGATTATGCGCAGGCGTAACAAATGCGTTTCGGCAATCGTTTTTCCGTCCCTTGTTCAGGGAGACGATGCAGCGGAATCCATAGTGCGGCAAATAAAAAATGCGAACAACCTTAAAAAATGCGACGTTTTGATTGTCGGGCGCGGCGGCGGTTCTTTGGAAGATTTGCTCCCGTTCAGCGATGAAAGCGTTGTGCGCGCAATCGCCGAGTCGAATATCCCCGTTATAAGCGCGGTCGGGCACGAAATCGACTGGGCTTTAAGCGACTTTGCAGCCGACAAGCGCGCTCCGACTCCGTCCGCCGCTGCAGAGCTTGCAGTTCCGCAGCTAAGCGACATTCTGAACACGTTATTATTCTACAAAAACGAATTGCACCAAAATATTGATGCGCGCGTGAAAAACGCAAAATTGACGATTCAAAGTTTTAGTCCCGATAATCTTGAACTTAAATTCCGCTCAATCGAACAGCCGCTTTTACAGCGTTTTGACTACATGAAAGACGAAATCTACGACGGCATGGTTCAAAAAATCCGGGACGCGCGCATTTTAGTAGAGAATTTACGTCTTATTCTCGAAAACGCAAATCCGCAATCGATTTTTGAGCGCGGATATTCAATGGTGCGCGATAAAAACACAATGCAAATTATCCGCGACGGCAAACAAGTTGCAATCGGAAGCGAAATAGAAATCATTCCGGCGAAAGGAAAAATTATTGCAAGGGTGGAGGAAAGACAATGACTAATTTTGAACAAAATCTTGAAAAACTTGAACGGCTGACCGCCGACATAAAACGCAGCGACGTTTCGCTTGAAGATGCGCTTAAAGATTTTGAGCAGGGAATCAAACTTGCGCGAACGATGGAAAAAGAAATCGATAAAATCGAAGGACGGATCCAGCAGCTTATGAATAATCCTATGGAAGATACGCCGCTAACTGCGGATAAAGCGGAATTGGAACTTTTCTCGGGACTCGGCGATGACGGTTCTGCAGGAGAGCCTTTAGCCGGAACGAGACAATGAGCGCGGAACGTCCTGTAAAGCAACTGAACGCGGAAGTTGCGCGTAAAATTGCTGCGGGAGAAGTTATCGACCGCCCTAACGCCATCGTCCGCGAGCTTATGGATAACGCGGTTGATTCGGGGGCGGATAAAATTACCGTTGAAATTGCCGAGGGCGGCATAGAAAAAGTCCGCGTCGGCGATAACGGCTGCGGAATGACGCAGGAAGATTTAAAAACGGCGGCTCATCCTCATGCGACAAGCAAAATAGAATCGGAAACGGATTTACTAAACCTTACGACGCTCGGTTTCCGCGGAGAGGCTTTAAGCTCCATTGCCGCCGTGTGCCGTTTAAGTATTATTTCAGGCGGTTGTATCATGCGCTCTTCCATCACGGAAGACCATATAATAGAGCCTTATGCACATACGGACGGCACAATCGTTATGGCGGAAGGGCTTTTTGAAAATTTTCCGGCGCGGCGTGTGTTCTTAAAGCGGCCGGCAAGCGAGGCTGCCCTTTGCAAAACCGTGTTTATCGAAAAAGCCCTGCCGTGTCCGCAAAAAACGTTCCGCTTTATTTCCGACGGCGGTATAAAGCTGGATCTTCCTGCGGGTGTCTCTCTTACCGAGCGTTTCGTTCAGGCGATGCAGTTTTCCGAAACTCCGCCTTTGTTTTACGAAGTTACGGGGCAGGCGGCAGGCGAAAATCCCGCTTGGTCGTTCAAAATCGTTATCGGGGAGCCGGGCGTTTACCGCAAAAACAAAAAAGACATCTATATTTACGTCAACGGCAGAAAAATCACTGAATATTCGCTTGTTCAGGCGATTGAATACGGCGGTCAGGGCTATTTTCCGAACGGTACCTTTCCTGCGGCGGCGGCTTTTATACAAGTCAATCCCGCTCTTGTCGACTTTAATATTCATCCTGCAAAAAAAGAAGCGCGTTTTAAGGATATTGCAGACTTACATCACGGAATCAGCTCCGGCTTGCGGAAGTTTTTTGCCGCGTACACAAAAAAAACGATGCTCGGCGCAATAAAAGCAAGCACTGCGGAATACGCTTTTTCAAATGCGACACGGACGCGGCTCGACGCAATCATTGCGCAGGGTAATCCGACGGATAAAAGGGAAGAAACTTTGTTTCCGCCGGAAAAAAACGAATCTCCGCGCCGGCATTCCGACTATACCGAAAGCCGCGCCGGACGGATTTTTTACTCCGACGATAAAATTGCAGGTTCTGCACGTGCGCGCTCGGAGAAATCTGCGGCAGAGACGGAAAAAGAAGTTATAGAGCTTGTCGACAATGCAATTCGGGCGTACAACGCAGTCGATACGGACGAAAACGCCGCTCAAGTCAACACGAAAAAAAACAGTCCGCAGGCGGAAATTCCTCTCAGTTCGACAGAAAGTGAAAGTCGGATTTCTGTCGAACAGTCAACGGGAAACGGAATCGGCAACGCTTTTACCGTTGAAAAGCACGTAGACTTCTTCACATTAGGAAAAAGCGCGTACAAAACATTCGGCGGCGTAAAGACAAAACCCGTCAGCGACGAATGGAAAAACGCGCCGTTCCACTTTTTGGGAAGTGCGCTCGGCACATTCATCATTGCGGAAAAAGGCAACACGCTGTACATCATCGACAAACACGCCGCGCACGAGCGCATACTGTTCGATAAAATCATAAACGAGCAGGGGGTGCGCCAAACTCTCCTCATTCCCTATGTTTTGAAGACGCAGGATGCGGGAGAAGACGAATATTTGCAGTCGATACGGGAAGAATTATGCAGAATCGGTTTTGAATGCAGCCGGACTCAAGACGGAGAATGGGCGTTTACGACGGTTCAGGAACGTTGGCGCGGCTCGGAAGACGAATTTACTCGTATCCTTTTGGAAAAGCGCGTTAGCCCGAAAGATTTGATTTATACGCTTGCAGCTTCCGCCGCGTGCAAGGCGGCTGTAAAAGACGGCTGGATTTTGGACGACAACGCTGCAAGCGAAATTGCAAAAGCTGCGCTTAATCTTCCCGACCCGCATTGTCCGCACGGACGCCCTGTCTATACGACCCTTTCGCGTGAAAAACTTTTTTCGCTGGTACGGCGGACTTAAACTTTCCGCGCATACGGGCTGATTAAAAGTTTTGAGAAAACACAACCGACCGGAGATAATTCTTGCGCCGGCTTTACAGTGCGCGCCTGCGTAAATTATTCATACGAGACTTGTGCGTATGCCGCACTCGTTCGAGTGTGCATGAGCCACCCGAGTGAGTGCGCATGACCCACTCGATCGGGTGTGTATGTCCCACTCGGGCGAGTGGGTATGGAAAAGTCGCACTAGTAGGTTTAATTTCGAGTTTTATAAACTCAAGAAAACATTCTTCTAAGGCAAGCCTTAAACCTTTTTTTCAAGGGAGTGGCGGACAGTTAAATTGCTTTTACGAATTTAGCTTATTTTCTGTCCGCTTAAAGTTTCGAAACTTCGAAACTTGCGCAACTGGTCACAGCCTGTAGATTTCCCTCTTGGATGCAATAAAGAATCTTTTATGCAATTCTGCGTTATGCAAAATTGCAGCGGACGGGAAACCGGTTATGTCTTTCATATCCAGTTTTACCGTCCGCCG